>DNJM01000149.1:3919-4132 GCA_003489085.1 Lachnospiraceae bacterium | reverse complement strand
ATGGGAATGACAATGACACAGAAGATCCTGGCAGCGCATGCGGGACTTCCGTCTGTAGAGGCCGGTCAGCTGATAGAGGCAAAGCTGGATGTTGTAATGGCAAATGATATTACGGGACCAATGGCGGTTCCGGTATTTTATCAGATGGCGGATAAAGTATTTGATAATGAGAAGGTTGTGCTGGTACCAGATCATTTTACACCGAACAAGGAT
>DNJM01000149.1:0-3548 GCA_003489085.1 Lachnospiraceae bacterium | reverse complement strand
GCCGGAAGCCGGAATTACGGTAGCCGGTGAATGTATTATCGGGGCGGACTCGCATACCTGTACCTATGGTGCACTGGGAGCGTTCTCCACCGGTGTGGGTACAACGGATATTGCAACCGGTATGGCAAGAGGAATTCTGTGGTTCAAGGTACCATCTGCCATTCAGTTTGTATTGAAAGGAAAACCATCTCCGTATGTCAGCGGTAAGGATATTATCTTACATATCATCGGCAGGATCGGTGTGGATGGAGCACTGTATAAATCCATGGAATTCGTAGGCGACGGCATCGGAAATCTGAGTATGGATGACCGTTTTACAATGGCCAATATGGCGATTGAAGCAGGCGCCAAGAACGGTATTTTCCTTGTAGATGAGAAAGCGGAAGCCTATATGAAGGAGCATTCCGGTAAGGAATATCATATCTATACACCGGATGAGGATGCCGTTTATGACGAAGTTATCGAAATCAATCTGGCCGAGGTGCGTCCGACGGTGGCATTCCCGCATCTGCCGGGCAATGCGAAGACGATTGATGAGATCGAAGCGATGGAGCCGATCAAGATCGACCAGGTAGTGATCGGATCGTGTACGAATGGACGTATGGAGGATATGAGAAGAGCGGCTGCTGTTCTGAAGGGACATAAGGTGCATCCGGATGTGCGTGTCATCGTTCTGCCGGCTACACAGAAGATCTATAAGCAGTGTATTCATGAAGGACTGGTCGATATCTTTATCGATGCAGGCTGCGCCTTCTCCACACCGAGCTGCGGTCCGTGTATGGGCGGTCATATGGGTGTTCTGGCAGCAGGTGAAAAATGTGTATCGACAACGAACCGGAATTTCGTAGGACGTATGGGCCATGTAGATTCTCTGATCTACCTTGCATCCCCGGAAGTGGCGGCAGCGAGTGCGATTAAGGGACAGATTGCAAATCCTGAGAAAGTGGGGGAAGAATAATGAAAGCACTGGGACATGTATTTAAATACGGTGACAACGTGGATACGGACGTGATTATTCCGGCAAGATATCTGAATTCTTTTGATGCACAGGAGCTGGCGTCCCATGCGATGGTGGACATTGATCCGGAATTCACACAGAAGGTATGTCCGGGAGACCTGATCGTTGCGAATAAGAACTTTGGCTGCGGTTCTTCCAGAGAGCATGCGCCGCTGTGCCTGAAGGCAGCCGGCGTCAGCTGTGTCATCGCAGAGACATTTGCACGGATTTTCTATCGAAATGCGATTAATATCGGACTTCCGATCATCGAATGTCCGGAGGCGGCGAAGGGGATCGAAGCCGGAGATGAGGTAGAGGTGGATTTTGACAGCGGAAAGATCTATAACCGGACGAAAGGAACCGAATTCCAGGGACAGGCATTCCCGGAATTCATGCAGAAGATTATTGCAGCCGGAGGACTGGTAAATTATACGAATCAGAACTAACTGTCGAAAAATCGGAAGAAGGCAAGCGGCAGGATATGGGAGGAAATGCAGAGGAATGGATTTACTTTATAGAAGTACAAGAAATCATGAAGAGACAGCACTTGCTTCAGAAGCGATCCTAAAAGGACTGGCTTCAGACGGAGGACTTTTTGTGCCGGATCATATACCGGCTCTGGGATGTACGCTGACTGCATTGAAGGAAATGAATTATCAGGAAACCGCCTATGCTGTTATGAAAGAATTTCTGACGGATTATACGGAGGAAGAGCTGAAAAACTGCATCCGCAATGCCTATGATGAGAAGTTCGAGGAGGATGTGATCGTGCCGCTGGCGAAGGTGGATGGTGTGTATCATCTGGAACTGTATCATGGACCTACGATTGCATTTAAGGATATGGCACTTTCTATTCTTCCGCACCTGATGACGGCAGCAGCGAAAAAGAATCATCTGAACCGGGAAATTGTGATCCTGACGGCTACGTCCGGTGATACCGGAAAGGCAGCTTTGGCCGGGTTCGCAGATGTACCGGGAACCCGGATTATTGTATTTTATCCAAAGGGCGGTGTCAGCCGGGTACAGGAACTGCAGATGGTAACGCAGCAGGGAAAGAACACGGCTGTTGTGGCCCTCCATGGTAACTTCGATCAGGCGCAGACCGGTGTCAAAGCGCTGTTTGCCGATCAGGAACTGGTGCAGAAGCTGCATGCAGCAGGGATGCAGTTTTCCTCTGCCAATTCCATTAATATCGGACGTCTGGTACCGCAGATTGTCTACTATGTGTATGCGTATGGGCAGCTGCTAAAAAATGAAGAGCTGGCAGAAGGAGAAGCAGTTAATGTAGTGGTGCCGACCGGGAATTTTGGAAATATTCTGGCAGCCTATTATGCAAAACAGATGGGGCTGCCGATTGCAAAGCTGATCTGTGCGTCTAATGAAAACAAGGTGCTTTTTGATTTCTTCCGGAATGGTACCTATGATAAAAACCGGGAATTTTTCCTGACCTCTTCTCCATCCATGGATATTCTGGTATCCAGCAATCTGGAGCGTCTGATCTATCTGGCAGCAGGACAGGATGATAAAAAGACAAAAGCTTTCATGGAGTCATTAAAAGAAACAGGAGTATATTCTGTGACAGAAGAAATGCAGAAGTTTCTGAAAGACTTTGCAGCAGGCTTTGCAACGCAGATGGAAACGGCAGAATGCATTCAGTCAGTATATGAGAAAACCGGTTATGTGATGGATACCCATACGGCGGTTGCACGCAGTGTGTATGAAGCATATAAGGTGGAACAGAAGGATGCTGCAAAGACCCTTCTGGCTTCCACGGCCAGTCCATATAAGTTTCCTGGCAGTGTAATGCGGGCACTTCATGCGGCGGAGGGAGAAAGAGATGAATTCCGTTTGATTGAGAAGCTGGAAGAGATCAGTGGTATGCCGGTTCCGATGGCTGTAAAGGGACTGGAAACCAGACCGGTACTCCATACGGAGGAATGTGATCCGGAGACCATGCGTCAAACGGTGGAAAAGCTTCTGGGAATCGCATAGGGAATCATAAGCGGGAGGCGGATATGATGAAAAGACTGGACAAAGCAGAGCGGGTGGCTCTCTGGCAGGCGGCCAGGCAGGCAAGGGAATACTCGTATTGTCCTTATTCCGGATTTGCGGTGGGAGCCGCACTTCTGTGTGAGGAGGGTACAGTAGTAACCGGATGCAATATTGAAAATGCCGCATTCGGTCCGACGATCTGTGCGGAGCGGACGGCTGTCGTAAAAGCTGTATCCGAAGGCAGAAGAAGCTTTCGGGCGATTGCCATAGTGGGAGGACCGGCAGATGGCGAATTGACGGAGTGCTATCCATGTGGTGTATGCCGGCAGGTTCTGAGCGAATTTGTCCTCCCTGACAGATTCGAAGTGATCTGCGGCAGCGCGGAAGAAGATCTTAAGAGTCTGACTATCGAAGAGCTTCTACCACACAGCTTTGCGCTGCGTCCCGAAAAAGAGTGAGCTGTTTTGCTTCATTACTTGCAAAAAAAGACCAAAATCGTTAAAAATAAAACAAACAAAGGGTAAAAATGCAGGATTTAAAAATGAATCCTGCATTTTTT
>DNJM01000151.1:4169-4702 GCA_003489085.1 Lachnospiraceae bacterium | reverse complement strand
CGTCTCTTTTTCTTAACTTCTGTTTATCTTTATTTGTAATTTTTTCTATTGATTTTATGGTTATATATTACCATTAGATTTCAGATTTGTCAATCGTTTTTTCATTATTTTTAAATTATTTTCTGATTATTTTAAAGCTTTCTGACTTTTCCGGACTCTTCGCCTGCAGCGGACCGCATGTGCGGCATAACCTCCCCGCCGCAGTGCGGTCCTGCAGTCATTTATCCGAAAATTCCTCCCAAAACTGTATAAGACAAAATCGTCATAATTACAGTTGCCATACAGATTCCCAGCAGGATCGCGGGGAATGCCTTTCTGACCTTAATGCCAAGCAAAGAAGCAATCAGTGCACCGGTCCAGGCACCGGTTCCCGGAAGCGGAATCCCTACAAACAGCACCAGCCCCCAGAATTCATATTTTTCGATCTGATCGCTCTTGCTCATTGCCTTCTTTTCCAGCTTTTCCACCATCGGGCGGAATACCTTCCTTCCCTTCATCCAGGCAAAAACCGGTGTAATCAGCAGCAGAATAAG
>DNJM01000151.1:0-3892 GCA_003489085.1 Lachnospiraceae bacterium | reverse complement strand
TAATCAGCAGCAGAATAAATGGCACCGGAATAATATTTCCAATCACACAGATCGGAATCGCTCTCCACATTTCCACATTCAATAATGCCGGTGAAGCAGCCAGAAGCCCTCCTCTCAATTCCAGAATCGGAATCATGGAGATAACGAAGATCGTCAGCTCCTTTCCGACACTTCCTCCCAGATGTGCAACAAACCACTGTACTAAAGATTCCATTACCTGTTCTCCTCTTTTTTAAGTCCACTATATGTCTTTAAAAATGCAATCAGCGTCTCCATCTGCTCCTGCGTTCCGATGGTAATCCGCAGATACTGCCGGATCCTCTCGTCTTCCCAGTGTCTTACAAAAATATCCTTCTCACGCAGCGCCTCATAAAGCTCTGTGCCATCCAGATCCGGATGCTTTGCAAAAATGAAATTCGCCCCCGGCTCCGGAAATACAAAGCCCAGCTTTCGCAGCTCTCCTGCGGTCCATTCCCGGGTCCGAACGATCTTCTGCACCTGCGCATTGAAATAATCCTTATCTTTTACCGCCTCGACACCACTTAAAATAGATGTCTGATTCATCGTATAAGAATTGAAAGAATACTTTGCATCATTCAGATATTGAATCAGAAGCGGACTTGCAATGGCGCAGCCAATCCGCATTCCTGCCATGGAACGTGCCTTGGAAAATGTCTGCGTGACAATCAGATTTTCATATTTTTCCAGAAGTCCGATGGCAGAAGGTCCGGCAAAATCAACATATGCTTCATCCACGATCACTATGACATCCGGATTATGCTTTACCATATCTTCTACAAAATCCAGATTCTCATACAGGCTGGTGGGCGCGTTCGGATTCGGGAAGATCACACCCCCGTTTTCCCTGTAATAATCCTCTTTACAGATCCGGAAATCGTCCTGCAGCTTTGGACACTCATATGGAATCCGGTACAGATCCGCCCATACTTTATAGAAAGAATATGTAATATCCGGGAATAAAATCGGTTTCTCCGAATTAAAAAATGTCAGGAAACACATCGCCAGAACATCATCGGATCCCACACCAACGAATACCTGCTCCGGCTTCACATGATAGTATGCTGCCAGCTCCTGAACCAGGGAAGCGGCTGTCGGATCCGGATAGAGACGAAGCTGTCCCGCATCCATTTCATGCAGAACCTTCTCCACACCCGGTGCCGGGGGATAAGGATTCTCATTCGTATTTAACTTGACCACCGGCCTCTGAGGCTGTTCGCCGGGAACATATGGTGTAACTCTGCGAATATTTTTTTCAAATGTCTTCATCATTCTGTCCCATTCCTTTTATTTAAAATAGCACTCTGCCAGCTCGGCAAATTTCGGCAGCGAATTCACAATCGTCTCATGCGCTACACAATATGCCAGACGCACGAAGCCCGGACATCCAAAAGAGCTTCCCGGCACCATCAGGATATGGAATTCCTTCGCCTTTGCGCAGAATTCTTTCTCATCCGCTGTCGGCGATTTCACAAACAGATAGAAGGCGCCTTCCGGCTTGATGCATTCAAATCCCAGTTCCTTTAATCCCTGGTACAGAGTCTCCCGGTTTCTGTCATAGAAGGAAATATCCGTACTCTCATTGAGACATTTTGCCACAACTCTCTGCTGTAAGGTCGGTGCATTGACAAAGCCCAGAATCCGGTTTGCAACACATGCGGCAGAGATCAGATCCTCGCTGTCCGCTGCTTCATCCGGAATGACCAGATAGCCGATCCGTTCCCCCGGGAGGGACAGGGATTTGCTGTAAGAGTATCCCACGATCGTATTCGCATAATATTTTGTCAGATACGGTACCTCTGCACCATCGTATACCAGTTCCCGGTAGGGCTCATCGGAAATCAGATAGATATCCGTTCCATATTCTTTTTGCTTTTTCTCCAGAATCGCTGCCATTTTTTGAATCGTCGCTTCAGAATATACAACTCCGGTCGGATTATTCGGTGTATTGACGATAACACCTTTTGTCTTCGGCGTAATCTTTGCTTCGAATTCATCCAGTTTCGGCTGGAACGTCTCGGTATCCGGAGAGATTTCCACCAGAACCCCGTCATAGTTCGCCGTATAGCTTCGATATTCACCGAAATACGGAGCAAATACGATCACTTCGTCGCCCGGATCCAGAATTGTCTTCAGGATCACATTCAATCCACCGGCAGCTCCTACGGTCATCAGAATATTTTTCGCCGCGAAATGGGTTCCGAAGCGTTCATTCAGAGAAGCGGCCACAGCTGCACGGACGTCTTCATACCCGGCATTGCTGTTGGTATAACCGTGTACCAGCACCGGATCCTCCGTATCCAGAATCTCCCAAATGGCATCCTTAACTGCTGTCGGTGCTGCTACATTGGGATTCCCCAGGCTAAAATCATATACATTTTCTTTTCCATAAAGCGCTGCCATACGGTTGCCTTCTTCAAACATGGCACGGATAGCAGAACTGTTCTTTACATAGTTGACCATTTTTTTTGAAATCATATTCAACGCTCCCTTTAAGCTTATTATTTCTAAATAATAGCAGGTATCGGGGAAAGAATCAATGCGCGAAAAGGGATTTTAAGGAATTCCTTGCTTGCACTGTCCAAACGGATACGTTATAATTATGGTCTGTGGCGCCCCTGCATATCGACGTCAGCATAAATAAAGAGGAGACGATTTACATATGAATAAAAAAGAAATTGCAGAAATCCGGAAACAATTTTCCCCGTCCAACTGCGCTATCACAAGGATCTGCGGCTGCTACGTGGATGCCGAGAAGGAAAAACGTACCGAGTTAAAGGAAGCTTTTCTCTCTCTGCCGGAGGAAGAAATGTTTAAATATTTTGAAATATTTAAGAAAAGTCTGTCCGGTACCCCGGGCAAAAATCTGATTAACCTGGAATTTCCATTGGAACAGGAGCTTTCTGATGGCTGCCAGAGTTTTCTGTTAAAACTCAGAGACAGTAAATTAAAGGATGATATACTGATCGAAGAATTCTATGATAAGATCATTGAACAGTATGCCTATGGTGAAAATTATTATATCATTCTGATCCACGCCGTCTATGACGTTCCCGGTAAGGCAAACGACGGTGATGAGATGTTCGACGCTTCCGAATACGTCTACGAACACATTCTGTGCAGCATCTGTCCGGTAAAATTATCCAAGGCCGGTCTCTGCTACAACGAAGCAACCAACCATATTGAGGATAGAATCCGCGACTGGATTGTAGAGGTGCCGGATAAAGCCTTCCTTTTCCCTGCCTTCAATGACAGAAACAGCGATATCCACGGTCTGCTCTATTATTCTAAGAATCCGGAAGAGCTGCAGCCGGACTTCATGGAAAGCTTTCTGGGCTGCCAGATCCCGATGACCGCAAAGAGTCAAAGAGAAAGCTTCCACTCTATCATAGAAGATACGCTGGGCAATGACTGCAGCTACGATACCGTAAGAACCATTCATGAAAAACTGACCGCCATGGTAGAAGAACACAAAGAAGAACCGGAACCGCTGACACTGGACAAAACGGAGGTCAGACATCTGCTGGCACACAGCGGAGCTTCTGAAGAAAGTCTGCAAACATTCGACCAGGAATATGAGCGCACCACAGGAAACGAGCATTCCTCCTTCCTGGCAAGCAATATCATCAGTTCCCGGAAGTTCGAGGTCAAAACACCGGATATTACCATCCAGGTCAACCCGGAACGAACGGATCTGATCGAAACAAAGCTGATCGACGGCAGACGCTGCATTGTCATTCAGATGGATGATAATGTCCAGGTCAACGGAATCAACATCAAAGGACTTATCAAGGAATAGCGAAGACGGGCTGTGTACCCTGCAGATTTTCACCTGCAGCAGGTTCACAGCCCGTCTTTTATTCTATTGAAGCAG
>DNJM01000008.1:5940-7288 GCA_003489085.1 Lachnospiraceae bacterium | reverse complement strand
TGCTTCCCGCTGTTTTCGACAGCTTTTATATTCTATCATGCTGTTTTGTTATTGTCAAGAGTTTTTTAAACTTTTTGAATTATTTGTTCAATTCGTTCTGTTCTCTTAAAACAGCTTTATCAGAATAGCACTTCCTATTCCTTCTGTCAAGTACAACTTTCTTCTCCGTTCGGCTCCCACCGGGAAAATCCGGCTTTCTTCGACAGCTCATTTATAATACCACCGCATTCTGGAGTTGTCAATAATATTTTTACTTTTTATTTTATTCAGACAATTCACACAATTCAATCTTTTTCCCGGTATCAATCTCGTATCCATAGCATTGATTGCTCTATTTTCTATAATCACTTCGGATAAATGGTTCCCGAATCTCCTCTGCAATCAAACTATGGTACTTCTGCGGATGACGGTACGCATTGCCATGCACTTCGTGATTCCGATAATCCCGCAGCATATCCAGCCGGAAAGCAGCCATATAGATCCCCTCTTCGCCGCCAGCCTCCAGGATACAGGTATCTCTGGACTCAGGCAGTTCCGGCAGGTATGCAACACCGTCAAAAGCGGACGAATGTCCATTGCAGTCCGGCTGACCACAGGGATAGTTGCAGGTAGCCAGTCCCATCATATTTTCATAGGCTCTTCCGCGCAGCTGAGAAAGCCGGTTGATCTCCATCGGACAAGCATTTGGTACCAGAACAATTTCAGCGCCCTTTAGCATCAGAATTCTGGCACTTTCCGGGAATTCTCTGTCATAGCAGATCATTGCTCCTGTTCTCACTATTCCCTTCGCTGTATCCAGATCCGCCACATAAAAATCATCCCCTGCCGTCAGTCTGCATTCATCGCCGAAATCGCAGGTATGTACTTTGGAATATGCCAGCACCTTTTCACCGTGCCGATCGAACAGAACAACCGTATTCCTCGGAAGCGGTTCATAGCTTTCCAGAAATGTAATGCCAATGGCCATATCCAGCTCTTTTGCCAGTCTTTCAAAAGCCCTGACAAATTCACTCTCTGTTGAAATGGCCTGTGCTTTTAACTCTTCCTCATCCTCCGGAATGCGGTATCCATTATTCCACATTTCCGGAAACAGGGCAAGATCCGCACCGGCTTCCTTTGCCTTTTTGCAATAGGTAATTCCTTTCTCAAGATTTTCCTTCTGGGTACTTCCCGGCAGGATCTGCAGCAATGCAATGTTTAATATTTTCATTTTCTGCTCCTTTCTTTTTTCTCTAATCCTACGCTGTTCCAGTTGTGCTGCTTCTGCAGACTCCGGTGCTTTCGAGTCTATATATTTTTTCCTCTAAAGCACCGGATTTGTGTTGCCATGCATGCGATAAAAAGGTCC
>DNJM01000008.1:3911-5657 GCA_003489085.1 Lachnospiraceae bacterium | reverse complement strand
AGGACCTTTTTGAGTTGCTTCATTTCTGGTCAGCTGATACGGATTCTCTGACCAGCATAAATTTTATCCGGATGACGAATTCCATTCAACTGTATCAGACTTTGTTGTGTCGTACCGTATTTCTTTGCGATCTCTGACAGAGTATCACCATATTTTATAGTATAATATTGTATTGCTTCTCCGCTTTCCCCAAGCAGTGCATTGACCCGCTGCTGTACTTCTGCCGGATCATATCCGGCTGCTCTTATTCTGCTTGTCCGCTCTCTGCCATTTCCCCATTGTCCGGCAATCACTTCCCGGGCAATCGCATCAACAGGCTTCTTCAGCTTCTCATTAACCAGTGCCTGAATTGCATTATAATCATAGCCGGCTGCCTCCAGCCTCTTTTTTCTTTCGTCTCCGTTGCCCCACTGCCCGGCGATCACTTCATCTGCGATCTCATTTGCATCCGATTCCGGCTGCGGCGGCAGTACAGTTCCTGTCAGCTCTGCCGGAAAGTCCCGGTAGCATCTGCTTCGATCCACATTTCCGACAATTCCCGGAACAGAGCCGGTAGAGGTATATTGCCACATATCACATAGTTGATCCGGCCTTTTTTCAGAAAACCGGGCAATCCATTTGGTATATTGGTCGAGATGATCCTTTATAATGCGATTGAACCAATCGTTATTCGCATATATGCCAGCCATATATCCCGCTTTTTCAACAATTCCGCCAAAGATTTTTGCATTCCGGACCGCTGCATCTTCTATTCCGGGTGCTTCCAGATCATAATAGATCGGAAAAGACAGCCGGTACCCTTTTACGAGCCGCAGCACATGTTCCGCTTCGGATTTCGCCTGAACATCATTTTGTGCATACGAATAGAGATAGGTTCCAAATGGAATCTGAAGCCGGGTGCATTCATCCGCGTTTTGTTTCCACTGCGGGTCATCCTGCGCAGCTAAATTATTTCCGTATCCGCAGCGGATAATGACACCATCAATCTTTCCCTTTACCGTCTTCCAGTCAATCTTACCGTTGTGGTAAGATACGTCGATCACATTCAGCATCCTGCTCCTCCTTTCCCCTCTTTACTATTATGTATTCACAAAGCCCGACCAACTCCACACCCGGATATTCTGTATTACAGTAAGAAAACCACCATAACCGGCGGTTTTACTTACCCTTTCATTAACTGACTCTCTATACCTGCCTTATCTTCGGCTCTATCGCTTCTGAACGTACATTGTGTGTCTGGTTCTGATTCTCCGTTTTTACCTTCTGTGTGACACTGTTAAATTTTTCATTCGCCTTCTTCTGGTTTTGCTTTTCCTGCTGCTTTTGATTCATACTTTTCACCTCAGAAATAGTATGTACCGGGGCTTCAAATATATACAGGAGCATTCCTTCTTTCCCTATTTTGCTGCCGGATATTCATTACAAAGCAGACGATACGGTTTTTCATCCTCTTCAATAGTTGGAAATCTTCCGATCGACTCATAGAATCGATTGTCATTTTCATCATCATTGCACATAGATACTTCTCCCAGGAGCACCGGACCGGTTCCCGGTTCCAGTTCGAAATCATGGTACATATATTTGTAGATTGTAATACTTTCTCCCGGACAGAGACGGATCTGTGTGCCTGCCGGAACGGTGAATTCCCGGCCGTCACAATGTACTGTTACATCCGTATCGGCAAACTGCCCGTCCTCTGTGGAATTATATACCCGGATCAGAACATTTCCGCCGCCCCGGTTGATG
>DNJM01000008.1:0-3637 GCA_003489085.1 Lachnospiraceae bacterium | reverse complement strand
CCGGTTGATGATATCCTCCATCTTTTCCCAATGAAAATGCATCGGCGCCATTTGCCCCTCTTTAATATATAACAGCTTTTCCGCATATGTTTTGGTATATTGATCCATCTTCCGGTTTCCGTTCCGAAGGGTAATCAACGAGAATCCCACCTCATTGAATTTTCCAAGTCCATAGTCTGTAATATCCCATCCCAGCATATTGTCACGAATCTCATCATATTCATGATTCTTTTCCTGCCATTCCTCCGGCGTGAAGTTACAGAATGGCGGAAGTGCAAACTTACACTCCCGAATCATCGTTTCCATTTCCTTCAGTGCCGCATTGATTTCTGAACGCTTCATATCTGCTTCTTACCTCCTGATGCTTTCCTCTACCGCTATTATAGCATTCCTTCTCCAGAGTTGCGACATAAATTCACCCGGCAGTTTAAAATCCTCTTTCCACGATTGTGCACTAAGATACTATTATGATATACTGATCTGTATATAAAATAATCTCTTACCATTAACAGCAATACTGGAGGAATAAAACATGAAAAAATGGACACGTGCACTTTATCAGCCCTGTCTTCCCCTGGGGAAGGGCGGTACACGAATTACCGGAAGCGCAGAGCACATCTCTCTTTCACGGAAAGCGGCGGCGGAAGGAATCATTTTATTAAAGAACGAAAATCACTGCCTGCCGCTGAAAAAAGGCAGCAAGGTAGCTCTTTTTGGAAAGGGCAGCGTAGATTACGTCAAAGGCGGCGGCGGAAGCGGTGACGTTACCGTAGCCTATATCCGCAATATATACGAAGGTATGAAGGAAAAAGAAGCGGAAGGAAAGGTTTCTCTGCTACATGAGCTTTCTGCCTTTTATGAAGAGAACGTACGCGCACAGTATCAGGATGGAGTGGATCCGGGTATGACCGTAGAACCTGCACTCCCTGACGAACTGCTGCATCAGGCTGCTGCCTTCACTGACACAGCCATACTTTGCATCAGCCGCTTTTCCGGTGAAGGCTGGGACCGCAGCAGCACAACTGAAAAGGATCTGAAACCAAAAGACTACGCCGGCTGGGACAGTGAAGATGCCTTCGCTGCACGCTCTGCGCAGATCTTCTCCCGTGGTGACTTCTATCTCACGGATGCTGAAGCAGCACTGGCAGAACAGGTAACAGCAGCATTTGCAAATGTGATCGTTGTTCTTAATGTCGGCGGTGTAGTAGATACCTCCTGGTTCTATGCGAATCCGGCCATCTCTTCCGTACTGCTGCCGTGGCAGGGCGGTATGGAAGGCGGACTGGCTATCGCTGATGCCCTGACCGGAGATTGTAATCCATCCGGTAAACTGCCGGATACCTTTGCCAGATCTTTAGCGGATTATCCTTCCAGTGACACCTTCCATACTTCTACCGCATACGTGGACTATACGGAAGATATCTATGTAGGCTATCGTTACTTTGAAACTATTCCCGGAGCTTCTGAGCTGGTCAACTATCCATTCGGCTACGGGCTATCCTATACAGACTTTTCCGTCACTTATCTTGATACGCATGCTGACAAATCTCTGATCCGCGTACAGATACAGGTGACGAATATCGGCGCATACGCCGGAAAGGAAGTAGTGCAGCTCTACGTCAGCGCTCCACAGGGACTCCTGGGAAAGCCTTCCAAAGTACTGGCGGCCTTCCGGAAGACCAGGCTGCTTCTGCCAGGAGAATCACAGGTTCTTTCCCTCTCCTTCTCCCTGGAGGATATTGCATCCTATGACGATCTCGGAAAAATTGCACCGTCTGCATATATATTGGAAGCAGGTGAATACCGTCTCTTCGCCGGGACCTCCATTCGGGACGTACAGCTGCTGCCCTACAGCTGCACTGTAGAAGATACACGGATTACCAGACAGCTTACGGCAAAGCTGGTTCCGCACGCACTTCCTGCACGCATGCGTTCTGACGGAACGCTGGAGGCACTCTCCACCTGCAGGAAAGAGCCAGAGACTTCTCCGCTTCCGCCACAGGATCTCTTCTCTCTGGAATGCGTTCTGCCAGAGACCCGTGCAATTCCGCGCCAATCTCTTTTTACAGAGCGCGAAGCCATAAAGGAGCACAAAATGCTTCTGGAGGTATACGAGGGGAACCTTTCTTTGTCTGACTTCACTGCGCAGCTGTCTGTGAAGCAGTTAATTGATATATTGGGAGGCCAGCCAAATACTGGTGTTTCGAACACCTTCGGCTTCGGTAATCTTTGCGAATTCGGGATTCCGAACATCACCACTGCAGATGGCCCGGCCGGCCTGCGCATCAATCCGGAATGCTGCGTAACCACAACGGCATGGCCCTGTGCCACCCTTCTTGCCAGCACCTGGGATCCGGAACTGATCCAGGAAATCGGTGCTGCCGCTGCTCTGGAATTAAAGGAAAATAACCTGGGTCTGTGGCTGACTCCGGCTGTCAATATCCATCGCAGCCCACTCTGCGGACGGAACTTTGAATACTATTCAGAGGATCCGCTGCTTGCCGGTATCTGCGGAGCTGCCATGGTAAATGGTATCCAGTCCGAGCATATCGGTGCCTGCGCAAAGCATTTTGCCTGCAACAACAAAGAGACCAATCGAAAGAACAGCGACTCACGAGTATCAGAGCGGGCTCTGCGGGAAATTTATCTGAAGCCGTTTGAAATCATTGTAAAGAGATCACAGCCCTATGCGATTATGTCTTCCTATAATCTGATCAACGGTGTACGGGCTTCGGAAAATAAAGAACTGCTGACCGACATTTTACGAAATGAATGGAATTTTGCAGGAATGGTGACTACCGACTGGTGGACGCTCGGCGAACACTATAAGGAAATCGCCGCCGGAAATGATTTGAAAATGGGATGCGGCTATCCGGAGCGGGTAGAACAGGCATACGAAGCCGGCGCCATTACCAGAGAAGAACTGGAAACCAGTGTAAAACGAATTCTGGGCGTCATTCTTCGGATCGATTAAGAGAAATTCAAAAGGGACATTGCTGCAGGACTTTCTATCGTCCTATACAGCAGTGTCCCTTTTGCTCACAATAACTGCATCGCTTCATTTACTGTCTTCACACCCAGAATTTCAATGCCGTTTACATCCTTTACACTCTTTACGGAAACTGCCGGCAGAATGCATCGGGTAAAGCCCAGCCGCTTCGCCTCTGCCACACGTTCCTTCGGCAGATTCACTGCCCGTACTTCCCCACTTAGGCCGACTTCTCCGAATGCAATCGTCTTCTCATCGATTACCTTGTTCTTCAGGCTGGAAATGATCGCCAGTACAATGCCAAGATCCACCGCCGGCTCATTCATCCGGATTCCCCCGGCGATATTCACATAGGCATCATAGTCAGACAGCGGCAGTCCAAGCCGTTTCTCCAGAACCGCCATCAGCAGGTTTACCCGATTATAATCCGTACCGGCCGCCGTACGCTTCGGGAAACCGAATCCGCTTTTACATACCAGTGCCTGGATCTCTATCAGAATCGGCCGTGTTCCTTCCATGGAGCAGGCCACAATTGATCCCGATGCGCCTTCCGGCTTTCCTTCCAGCATAAATTCAGAAGGATTTAAGACCTCCACCAGACCTTCCTCCCGCATCTCGAAGACACCGATCTCATTGGTGGCGCCGAAG
>DNJM01000056.1:9819-10953 GCA_003489085.1 Lachnospiraceae bacterium | reverse complement strand
GGTGCGACTAACTTCCTGGTGGGAAAGAAAGCACCGGCAGCAGGCGGGATCAAGGTAGTATCCCTGGAAGGCGGTACTGCAGCTAATGTGGTAACACCAAAGTGTACACTGATCGTAGAGGGTGACATTCAGGTGGCAGAGAAGGATGGCATCACAGTAGAAAAAGCGGATGGACGAACCATCGTTACGGCTATGGGCGTGGGTGCACATGGAAGTACGCCCGAGTTGGGAGAAAATGCAGCCATTAAACTTCTGCAGGCCGTAGAAGAGAATGATTTCGGTGGTGACTTCCAGAATATGATGCAGCTTCTGCTTCAGAAGTTTGGTACAGAGACGAACGGCGCTACTCTGGGTATTTGCTGGCAGGATGAAGAGACGGGTGAAACTACGGTAAATCTCGGCGTGGTGAAGTATACGGAAGAAGAAGCAAGCTTTACGCTGGATATCCGTTATCCGAAAAACGCAGTTCCGGAAACTGTACGGGAAAATGTAAAGCAGGCAGCAGAGGAATACGGACTTGGCATACTGGAATGCAAATCTGTGGATATGCTGTATGTATCGAAGGATTCGGAGCTGGTACAGAAGCTGTTGAAGGTATATGAAACAGAAACCGGAGATCACGCAGAACCTCTGGCAATCGGCGGCGGTACTTATGCAAAGGCTTTTCAGAATATGGTAGCATTCGGACCGGAATTCCCTGGAGAAGAGGCTAGCATCCATCAGCCGAATGAATGTGCAGATGTGGACAGGCTGATGCAATCCATCCAGATCACCGGTGCAGCAATGTACGAGCTGGCACAGAAATAGGGAAAATGCAGAATAAGTCCAAGTAATATATTGACATTCTGCCGGAATTGTGTTTTAATAAGACAACTGAAATATATGATAAGTAGAATGATAGAGGCGCGGGCTTCATCAGTACCATATCCATATCGGCCGGACAGCCGGATAGAGGAAAAGGGGAGACCGCCGAAGAATATACGTTTTTGTCCGGAACGGATATTCTGGGATGCAGCAGAAGATGCTGCATACTGTCACGGAATGTGGAGCGCTGTCAGAGGATACCGGTAGATTATGAACCGCAGGTGTTTTTTGTACGCCTGCGGTTTTTATATAGGAAATCGCTTCTCTTCT
>DNJM01000056.1:9134-9574 GCA_003489085.1 Lachnospiraceae bacterium | reverse complement strand
CTCTTCTAATCGCCTCATTCTGTTGGATCATTTTACTTTGGTTCAGGAATGATAAAGCAAAAGAGAGGAAGAGGAAAATGCGAACAAAAAGAAAAGGCATTCTGGCTGGAATCAGCCTGGTGTTGATGATGACGTTTTTCTGCTCCCTGACGGTATTTGCCGCAGAGGAAGCAGTAGAACCAAGGATGTATGCGACCTTCTGGGCGCTGGTACCGCCGATTGTAGCAATTGGTCTGGCACTGATTACAAAGGAGGTATACAGCTCCTTATTTATTGGAATTCTGGTCGGCGCACTGTTCCGGGCAGATTTCGGTTTTGAAGCAACCCTGAAAAATGTTTTCGATGATGGTATTTTCAGCGTGCTGAGCAATGAAGGCAACATAGGAATCCTGGTATTCCTGGTAATATTAGGGGCGATGGTCTGTCTGATGAATAAGGCG
>DNJM01000056.1:2314-8892 GCA_003489085.1 Lachnospiraceae bacterium | reverse complement strand
CGGCTACAACGTGGGCATCCTGATTTTCCTGGTGATTTTGGGCACCATGGTCTGTCTGATGAATAAGGCGGGAGGATCAGCTGCGTTCGGACGCTGGGCGAGCCAGCATATTAAGACACGAATTGGCGCACAGCTGGCGACAATAGCGTTGGGCGTTCTGATATTTGTGGATGATTATTTTAACTGCCTGACAGTAGGAAGCGTGATGCGTCCGGTGACGGACCGGCACAATGTTTCCAGAGCAAAGCTGGCTTACCTGATCGATGCAACGGCAGCGCCTGTCTGCATCATTGCACCGATTTCTTCCTGGGCAGCAGCTGTGGCAGGCTATGTAGAAGGAGAAGATGGTTTATCTATTTTTGTTCATGCCATTCCGTATAACTTTTATGCGATTCTGACGATTGTGATGATGATCGGCATGGCACTTATGAAAGTAGAGTTCGGCCCAATGCGGCTGCATGAAAAGAATGCATTGCAGGGGGATCTGTTTACAACCGGGAAAACCAAAGTGGCAGAGAGCGAAGAAGAAGTGGAAAAGCCCAATGCACGGGTAATGGATCTGGTGCTTCCGATTCTGGTACTGGTAGTAAGCTGTGTCATCGGTATGGTTTACACAGGAGGATTTTTCGAAGGAGAAGATTTTATTACGGCATTTTCCAATTGTGTGGCTTCACAGGGACTGGCCTATGGCAGCTTTGTCGGACTGGTATTTACCGTAGTATACTATATGATCCGCCGGGTAATGAAGTTCCGTGAATGTATGGAATGCCTTCCGGAAGGATTTAAGGCTATGGTACCGGCAATTTTGATTCTGACTTTTGCGTGGTCCTTAAAGGCCATGACAGATGGACTGGGCGCCGATGTATTCGTAGCAGAGGCAATGAAGCAGAGTGCAAAAGGTCTGATGATGATGCTTCCGTCCATTATCTTTATTGTAGGATGTCTGCTGGCTTTTGCAACCGGAACATCATGGGGAACTTTCGGTATTCTGATTCCGATTGTCGTATCTGTATTTGAAAACAGCAATCCGACCCTGATGATCATTTCTATCTCTGCCTGCATGGCAGGTGCAGTATGCGGGGACCATTGTTCTCCGATTTCGGATACGACGATCATGGCTTCGGCAGGTGCTCAGTGTGATCATGTGATTCATGTATCGACACAGCTTCCATATGCAGTTACGGCTGCAGCAGTGTCCTTTGTCACATATATTGTGGCAGGCTTTACGCAGAGCGCATGGATTTCCCTTCCGGTGGGAATCATTTTGATGCTGTTGGTATTGTTTGTGATCAAAAAGAGAAACCAGATCCAGGAATAGCAGATAGTCAACGGATCACGATTTCAGACCTCTTGGGTGAATTTTGCAGGGGATGGTATGGTTCATACGATTGCGTTTTCTATTGCCAAATTGACACATTGCGGATAAACGAATATAATAAAGTCATGCATTTCGGATAAAAAGCCAAATGATGTAAGGAAGAAAGGCAGTGAAAATCGTGTATAATCCTCAACTTGATACTTTTCTGCGTGTAGCAGATGCGGGCAGCTTCAACAAAGCGGCAGAGGAAGCAATACAGGCTTAAAACAGGTACTGTTATAACCCTTGGGTATACACCATGCAACAAATTGAGACTTCTTATGAGGTCTCATTTTTTTTATAGTAAATAAAGAATGATTAAAAGGTAAATAGATGTCTGGACACCATCAACCAAATATAAAACATTCAGAGGTAAATATGAAAAAGGGCTTAATTTTTATAATGCTGATTTATATAGCCATCTTCCTTGCAGGATGCAGTACAGAAATGAACAGGACAGATACAGACATGAAATCTAAGGGAGAAGAAATATCCATGCGGGAAAATCAAAGCAACAATGAAATATATACGGCAGAAACAAGAATATCCGATGTGATCAACGACCCTGTTTTCAGGAATTATGGCGGATTGATATTTCCTGTAGACAGTGGATATTACAGCGGAGATACACTGGATGAACTTCGCCTGACCTGGTATAGCCATATTGATCCGAACAAAACGATAGAAATTGCAAATTATATGAAAAGTCATGCATTGGAGTTATCGAAAAAGGGCTATAATGCCTTTGCTTTGATTTATCGTCCCGGAGCGCAAACGGCCTGTGAGGATCTGGCACGGGCGATTGCTTTTATTTTTGAACATGCTGACGAGTTAGAGGTAAACACGGACTGCTATTCTCTGTGGGGTGGTTCTGCCGGAGGCAGAATGACCGCTTACCTAAGTTCCTACGGAACGCAAAGCTTTGGAGAAGCGAGTTATCCGGGACCTGGAACCGCTGTCATTCAATATACCGGTCACAGAGAATATACAAAAAGCGATCCGCCTACCTTTATGTGTGTCGGAGAAAATGACGGCATTGCAAGCTGGCGCACAATGGAAAAACGGGCAAATGCTATGAAATCAGTCGGTATTGATACCGAATTTCACAAATATCCGGGGCTGGGTCACGGATTTGGGATTGGAACAGGAACGGCTGCGGAGGGCTGGCTCGATGACGCTGTTTCGTTTTGGGAAAAGCAAATGTAAAGAAAGGATGAACAATTTTATTTACGAAAACAGAACCAGGGTCTATTTCGGCAAAGGAGGTGGTGGATACCGATTTCCGTGCCGTTGCCGATTCAACAAACATTACAGCGGAAGAATGCATTTGAAAGGATTGATGTTGTTATGAAAAAAATGACTGCTTTATGGATGATGATTGTGCTTGTATTCAGCCTTGTGGCTTGCGGAAACACGTCTTCCGATTCCTCCGCACCGACCAGCACAACCGATGGAAAACGCTGGTGGTTTACTATTCAGCATCCGGGAATACAGAACGTGTTGCGAAAGATATTGCTGAAACTGCCGGTGCAGATATGTTTGAAAATGCCAATGGAAGGATTTGGCGTATTTCAGGTACCCGATCCGGCACAGTGCGAACAGGTCGTTCTGGATGCTATAGAAAGCGGATACCGCCTGATTGATACAGCGGCGGCATATATGAATGAGGAAGCAGTTGGAGCTGCGATCAAAAAAAGCGGTGTAAAGAGAAGTGATTTATTCATTACCACCAAGCTGTGGGTTCAGGATGCAAGCTATGAGGGTGCAAAGAAAGCATTTGAAGTTTCTCTGAAAAAATTGGGTCTGGAGTATCTCGACCTGTATCTGATTCATCAGCCGATGGGCGATTATATGGGTGCATGGCGCGCCATGGAGGAGTTCTATAAAGAAGGCGTCATCCGTGTCATCGGCGTATGCAACTGTTATCCCCATGTACTGGCTGACATCTGTGAAACCGTCGAAGTTTTACCCGCTGTGAATCAGATTGAGCTGCATCCTTTCTTCCAACAGGAAGATGCACTGAAGCTGATGAAGGAATATGAGATTGTACCGGAGGCATGGGGTCCGTTTGCGGAAGGAAATCAAGGCATTTTCACCCATCCTGTCTTAACGGCAATCGGTGAAAAATACGGTAAAACAGCGGCTCAGGCTGCACTGCGCTGGAATGTACAGCGCGGTGTAGTGGTGATTCCGAAATCGGTTCACAAAAACCGCATGGAACAGAACATGGATATTTGGGACTTTACGCTGAGTGACGCAGATATGGAAGAAATTGCCAAGCTGGATATCGGACGCAGCGAGATTGTCAACCACTTTGATCCGGGCTTTGTTAAAATGCTGCACAGTATGAAAATACACGAATAAGAGTAGAAAGGAACAGCATCCATGGCCGGGAAATTGGTGAAGCTCAGCAGGACGCAGAGGGTTTGCAGGGAATGCGGACACTGGCAAGAAATATGGCATTTCTGATGAAAAGTATTGCGCTCGGCAAAGAAAAGTACGGACTGCCGGAAAAAGAAGCATTCCAAAGAACCAATTTTATTCGTTAAAACGAAAAGATGATCCCGTCAAGGTTTTCAGTAATCTTACAAAAATACAGTGTATCTGCTTTTATCGTAGATACGCTGTTTTTTTTATATCTCTCTTTCGCATTTTGATGGAAGCTTGAAAATTTACAGAGAGAGTTACGCTTAATTACGGCAAAAATGACAGGAAGTATGTTATACTGAATCCAGTGATAGCAATCCGGAATGAAAATAGGATGATTGAAATATGTCAAGGTAAAGGAGAGATAGACTATGGCAAGATATGTAATGGCATTGGATGCCGGAACGACAAGTAACCGTTGCATTCTTTTTAATGAAAAAGGTGAGATGTGCAGTGTTGCACAAAAAGAGTTTACACAGTATTTTCCAAAACCAGGCTGGGTAGAACATGATGCCAATGAGATCTGGTCTACGCAGCTTGGGGTTGCGGTAGAAGCAATGCAGAAGATCGGTGCTGCCGCAGAAGATATTGCTGCTATTGGTATTACCAATCAGCGCGAAACAACAATTGTATGGGATAAGGAAACAGGAGAGCCGGTATATCATGCTATCGTATGGCAGTGCCGCCGTACCTCCGAATACTGCGACAGCTTAAAGGAGAAAGGGCTGCAGAATACATTCAGAGAAAAAACGGGCTTGATTATTGATGCATATTTCTCCGGAACGAAATTAAAATGGATTCTGGACAATGTAGCGGGCGCCAGAGAAAGAGCGGAAAGAGGAGAATTATTATTCGGTACCGTAGAGACATGGCTGATCTGGAAAATGACAAAGGGACAGGTTCATGTAACAGATTATACCAACGCTGCAAGAACCATGTTATTTAATATTACGGAACTGAAGTGGGATGAAGAAATTCTGGCAGAGCTGAACATTCCGGCATGCATGCTTCCGGAGCCGAAGCCGTCAAGCTGCGTTTATGGTATGACAGATCCCGCCTTCTTCGGCGGTGCCATTCCGATTGCAGGTGCTGCCGGTGACCAGCAGGCAGCTTTGTTTGGACAGACCTGTTTCACAGCAGGGGAAGCGAAGAATACATATGGGACAGGCGCTTTCCTTCTGATGAATACGGGGGAGACACCGGTATTCTCGAAGAACGGTCTGGTTACCACGATTGCATGGGGCCTGGATGGAAAAGTAAATTATGCGCTGGAAGGTTCCATCTTTGTAGCCGGTGCAGCAATTCAGTGGCTGCGTGATGAGCTCCGTATCATCGATACATCACCGGATTCTGAATATATGGCAGGTAAGGTAAAGGATACCAACGGATGCTATGTAGTTCCTGCATTCACAGGACTGGGCGCCCCGCATTGGGATCAGTATGCAAGAGGTACGATTGTAGGTATTACCCGTGGTGTAAATAAATATCATATCATTCGCGCAACATTGGAAGCTCTGGCATATCAGACCTATGATGTATTAAAGGCGATGGAAGAGGATTCCGGAATCAAGCTGTCTGCGCTGAAGGTTGATGGAGGTGCTTCTGCAAATAATTTCCTGATGCAGTTCCAGGCAGATATCCTGGGTACGCCGGTAAACCGTCCGGTTTGTGCAGAGACAACGGCAATGGGTGCTGCTTATCTTGCAGGTCTTGCAGTAGGCTATTGGGCAGGCAAGGAAGAAGTCATTAAGAATTGGAAGATCTCCAGGGTATTTGAGCCGATGATGGAAGAGGCGGGCAGAACAGAGAGAATAGCAGGATGGGAAAAGGCTGTCAAATACTCTTTCGGCTGGGCAAAGGAATAGAAGCAGTGAGGAGAGGGAGAAAGGTACTATGTCTGTGCGTAAACTAACCCGAATGATGATACTTGTGGACGCAGCTCAGTTTTTGATGGGACTGCTTATTTTATGTGGGCTGCATTTCCGCTTTCTGGCGTATTCGCCCCTTCTTGTGGATGCGACACTCTGTATGGTTCTCCTGAGTACTTTGCTGACGGTATACAGTCTATTCAGCGTGACATGGTATCAGAAACATAATTACGAGGATATGCTGAAGGTATTGGAAGGGCAGAATATGAAGCTGCGGGAGCAGAGACATGATTATCTGAATCAGATTCAGATTGTGTATGGGCTGCTGGAACTGGAAGAATATAAAGAAGCGCAGAAATATATGAAAACAATTTTTAAAGAAGTTACAAAAATCAGCCGGGTGCTGAAAACCTCCAAGCCGGCGGTCAATGCCCTTCTTCAGGCGAAGATTGGTGCGGCAGAACAGAAGGAGATTAATTTTGCACTGTCGGTTCATACACAATTGGAAGCCCTTCCGCTGGAATCATGGGAATTCTGTAAGGTGCTGTCTAATCTGATTGACAATTCTGTCACCGCGGTGCTGCAGAGCTCTGAAGACAGGCGTATTTACCTGTGCCTGGAGGAAGATGCATCGCAGTATCGGGTCTATATCAGTAATACAGGACCGATGATCACCGAGGAGCAGAAGAAGCTTCTGTTTCGCCCGGGATATACAACCAAGCAGCAGGAAGGACACGGAATGGGACTGACCATTGTGTCTTCCATTGTAAAGGAATGTAAAGGTACGATAGAGGTGGAAAGTGATGAAGACGAGACCTCCTTTACGGTGACCTTCCCGAAAAAAAGAGTGGAATGACAGTTCAGCACGGAAAATGTATCATTGAAAAAATATCTCTTCCATTTTTTCTGAGTGGGAATAGAATAAA
>DNJM01000056.1:0-2087 GCA_003489085.1 Lachnospiraceae bacterium | reverse complement strand
CATTTTTCCTGAGTGGGAATAGAATAAAGATAATTTTAAGAAACGAAAGGAGGGAATCCAATGGAGTGGATGACAATTGCAGGTATTATTTTGTTGGCAGCAGGTTTTGTACTTGCCGGAATTGAAATGGTTGTTCCGGGATTTTCAGTGCCGGGCATCAGTGCAATTATCTGTTTTATCGCAGGAATCTTCCTTTTAGCCGATTCTGTGGTGGAAGCGGCGCTGATTACAATCGGAATATTGGGATTACTGGGAATTCTGATGGCTGTGATTTTGTTTCTGCTGTCCAAGGGGAAGTTAAAATCACCGATCGTTCTGGATGAAGAGCAGAACAGAGAAGAGGGGTATTTAAGCTCCGGCGACCTGAATTATCTTCTGGGAAAGCAGGGAGTTGCGGTGACAGACTTAAGACCTGCAGGAGTTGCGGATATTGAGGGGATTTCCTTTGATGTGCTTTCGAAGGGAAATTATATTCTAAAGGGCAGCAGGATTGAAATCGTAAAGGTAGAAGGTGCGAAGCTTGTTGTTCAGGTATGTAAAGGAGAAATGGAAAATGAATAGCAGTACTATTTTAGCAATTGTATTAATTGGAATCGTTGGTTTATTGGTTGTATTGTTCTTTTTATTTGTACCGGTAGGACTCTGGATCTCTTCACTGGCAGCAAATGTAAAGATAAGTATCTTCAATATGATTGGAATGCGTTTGAGACGTGTACGGCCAGCTTTGATCGTGATGCCGTTAATCAAGGCAAGAAAAGCCGGTCTGAATCTGAGTACCAATCAGTTGGAAGCGCATTACCTTGCAGGAGGTAATGTAGACAGTGTGGTAAATGCACTGATTGCATCGGAACGTGCGGGAATCGAACTGGAATTTGAAAAGGCAGCTGCGATTGACCTGGCGGGACGAAATGTTCTGGAAGCAGTAAAAATGAGTGTCAATCCGAAAGTGATCGAGACGCCGAATGTATCAGCGGTAGCCAAGGACGGGATTGAGCTTCTGGTAAAAGCAAGAGTGACAGTACGTGCTAATCTGGAACGGTTGGTCGGAGGAGCCGGAGAGGCAACTATCCTTGCCAGAATTGGCGAAGGAATCGTAACAACAGTAGGTTCGGCGGATTCTCATAAAGAGGTACTGGAAAATCCGGATGATATTTCCAAACGTGTTCTCGGAAAGGGTCTGGATTCCGGAACAGCATTTGAAATTCTTTCCATCGATATTGCAGATATTGATGTCGGAAGAAATATCGGAGCGCAGCTGCAGAGTCTGCAGGCGGAAGCGGATAAGAATATTGCACAGGCAAAAGCTGAGGAACGCCGTGCGATGGCTGTTGCAAAGGAACAGGAAATGCGCGCATATGTAGTGGAAGCGGAAGCAGAAGTACCGAAGGCGATGGCATATGCCCTGCGGGAAGGAAAAATCGGTGTGATGGATTATTATGAACTGCAGAATATCAAAGCGGATACCGATATGCGCGAAAGCATTGGCACGGTGACACAGAATAATCCGGTAGAATAGTGCAGGAAAAATTGTGTAAGGCAGGTGATATGACATGGCAGGCCTGGAAACCATGATAGGAATGCTTTCATTGTGAAACTCGTTGGAAATAAAAGGGAAAACGAGATGGAAAAGGAAGAAAGCAGATCCACAGATTCTGGAAAGCATGGAAAAGGAATCGGAAGAACAGCAGGAAGCGGAAGAAGAGCTGTGCGAGGCTGTTTTGTCGGAAACTGATGAAGATGCATCGGAACAGGAAATGCCGGTAAAGGCTGTGAAAGGAACTGTCTTCCCAACCGACCGTGAGCAGCTGCGTCAGGCGGTCATTTGGGCGGAAATGCTGGGAGAGCCGACAGCAAGAAGACGGAGGAAAGAGAGGAGACAGGCACGAGGTGGCTATCAAAGTAATGTTGATCGAAGATGAAGCAGGGATGCGGCTGCTTCTGAGAAAGGCAATAGAGAAACATCCGGAGTTTCAGGTTGTGGCAGAGTGTGAGGATTTCACGACGGCAATTCTGGAATTCCGGAAGCAGAAGCCGGAAGTGATTTTTCTGGATATCAACATCCATGGAGAAAATGGTATTGAATGCGC
>DNJM01000229.1:3062-3379 GCA_003489085.1 Lachnospiraceae bacterium | reverse complement strand
CGACGGCAGATGAATTCCAGGGGGAGGCATTGGGATTCTCTCTGGTTTACAGTGGGAATTTCCTGGCACAGGCAGAGGTGGATACCTACAATGTGACCCGGGTAACC
This sequence comes from Lachnospiraceae bacterium, assembly GCA_003489085.1. Lineage (GTDB taxonomy): Bacteria > Bacillota > Clostridia > Lachnospirales > Lachnospiraceae > DNJM01. The sequence goes on along the minus strand of DNJM01000229.1, from coordinate 3,272 downwards.
ATGGGGATCCATCCACATTGCTTCTCATGGTGTCTGCACCCGGGTGAAAGATTCCAGACACCGGAAGCGGTACTGGTATATTCCGATACCGGTCTGAACGGTATGAGCCAGACCTATCACCGCCTGTACCGGACAAGGCTGGCAAGAGGAGAGTGGCGGGATAAGGAGAGACCTGTGCTCTTAAATAACTGGGAAGCAACGTATTTTGAC
>DNJM01000229.1:2319-2765 GCA_003489085.1 Lachnospiraceae bacterium | reverse complement strand
GGGAAGCAACGTATTTTGACTTTAATGAAGAGAAGCTGCTGCAGATCGCGAAGACGGCAAAGGAACACGGCGTAGAGCTGTTCGTTCTGGATGATGGCTGGTTCAGCAGCAGATGTGACGAGACAAGCGGTCTGGGCGACTGGTGGCCGAATCTGGACAGACTGCCGAATGGAATCAAGGGGTTGTCCGAAAAGGTGGAAGCACTTGGACTGAAATTCGGTCTCTGGTTTGAGCTGGAAATGGTCAACAAAAAGAGCGAGCTGTACCAGAACCATCCGGATTGGATTCTGCATGTACCGGGAAGAAATATTTCCCATGGCAGGAAACAGTATGTACTGGACTTCTCACGAAAAGAGGTCGTAGATTATATCTACGAAATGACGGCGAAGATTCTGTCTGAGTCAAAGATTTCTTATGTCAAATGGGATATGAACAGACAGCTTTCC
>DNJM01000229.1:1891-2025 GCA_003489085.1 Lachnospiraceae bacterium | reverse complement strand
TCTTATGTCAAATGGGATATGAACCGGAATATCACAGAGTGCTTTTCTGTGGCATATCCGGCAGAACAGCAGGGTGAGATCTTCCATCGATATATTCTGGGACTGTATGATCTGTATGACAGGCTGACGAGTAC
>DNJM01000229.1:0-1601 GCA_003489085.1 Lachnospiraceae bacterium | reverse complement strand
CTGTATGACAGGCTGACGAGTACCTTCCCGCATGTACTTTTTGAGTCCTGCGCAAGCGGTGGCGGGAGATTTGATCCAGGTCTCTTATATTATGCACCACAGGGATGGCTCAGTGATGATACGGATGCGGTAGAGCGTCTGAAGATCCAGTACGGGACCTCTTATGCATATCCGGTCAGCTCCATGGGCGCCCATGTTTCAATTACACCGAACCATCAGGTGTTCCGAAGTACGCCTTTAAAAATGCGCGGAGATGTGGCTTCTTTTGGTGCTTTTGGCTATGAGCTGGATCTGGCACGGCTGACGGATGAAGAACGAAAGATGGTAAAGGAGCAGATTGCGTTTGTAAAGAAATACCGGAAGTTAATTCATCAGGGAACCTACTATCGTCTATTGAGTCCATTTGAGGGAAACATTACGGCATGGATGGTTGTTTCTGAGGATAAAAAAGAAGCTATTGTCGGCTGCTTCAAGGTATTGAATGATGTAAACTGTGAATTCCGAAGACTGTATCTGCAGGGACTGGATGAAAATAAGTGTTATCAGATCTGTGAGGACGGAAAAGAGAAAGGTTCTTACTATGGAAGTGAGCTGATGCATATCGGAATGGTTACAACGGATGCTTCCGCCGGACAGGGTCAGGAGCTGTGTACAGATTTCTGGTCCAGAATATTCCTGCTGAAGGCAGAATAAAAGAAAGTGATGGGAGATACATATGGAACAAACACATAAGATATTGCAGATAAAGCGTTTTTGTATGGCATTGGCCGGTGTACTGATCACAGGCTGTTGTGTTGGGACCTTACAGAAGGCGAATCTGGGAGTGGATCCGTTTACCTGCCTGGTGACGGCATTCGCCAATCTATTTCATTCTACTTATAGTACTTTTTATGTGGTTGTGACGGGAATTCTGCTGTTGGTGGTATTCCTGCTGAATCGCCATTATATCGGGGTGGCAACGGTATTGAATTTGTTTGGTACCGGAATCGCGGCGGATTTTATGCATGGGATCTGGGACCGGATTGTACCGGATCCCAGTCTGCCGGCCAGATTCGGCATTCTGGCACTGGGCATCCTGGTGGTCTGCTTTTCCTCTTCTTTGTATTTTACAGCAGATCTGGGGGTATCCGCTTATGATGCGGTGGCGCTGACAGCAGCGCATAAATATAAACTGGCAGCTTTCCGACTCTGCCGGATTGGAAGTGATGTAGTCTGTGTAGCGATTGGATTTGCGTGTCATGTTACGATCGGTGCCGGAACTGTCATTACGGCATTCTTTATGGGCCCGGTGATCCAGTGGTTCAACGATCATGTATCAGAGCCATTCCTGTACGGGAAGGCGGGAAAGCCTTCTAGGGAATAAGATCCTCGGATACACCTGCTTCGGTCATCCTGCGGGCTGTCTGCATAGAGTGTTCATTCACCCTTTTTCGGTAGGCTGCGGGAGAGATACCGTAAAACTGGCGGAAGACCTTGATCAGAGATTCCGGTTTCTGGTAGCCGCAGGAGCAGGCAATGCTTTCTATGGACAGCCGGGAGGTTTCCAGCAGATGGCGTGCCTTTGCCACCCGGAGGGTCTGAAGATATTTATTCGGAGAGAG
>DNJM01000043.1:5288-7975 GCA_003489085.1 Lachnospiraceae bacterium | reverse complement strand
CTGGTAAAGGATCTGGCCAGTGTGTTCAGAACCAGAATTGAACTGCGTCAGATCGGTGTGCGCGACGAGACGAAGATAAGGGGCGGTATCGGTATCTGCGGAAGACCGCTGTGCTGTAATACGTATTTGTCAGAATTTGCACCGGTATCTATTAAGATGGCAAAGGAGCAGAATTTATCTTTGAATCCTACCAAGATCTCCGGCGTATGCGGAAGGCTGATGTGCTGTCTGACAAATGAAGAGGAGACATATGAAGAACTGAACAGCCGGCTTCCATCGGTCGGAGATACGGTCACTACTTCGGAAGGTCTGAAGGGCGAGGTGCAGTCTCTAAGTGTACTGCGGCAGCTGGTGAAGGTAGTTGTTACTCTGGAAAATGATGAAAAGGAAATACGAGAATATAAAGTCAGTGATCTGAAGTTCCGTCCCAGACATAAAAAGAAGGATATGAGACTTTCGAAAGAAGAGATGAAAGAGCTTGCAGCGCTGGAGAAGAATGAAGGAGCATCAAAACTAAATGACAATTAATCTGAAGCCGGAAGAACGTCTGGATGATCTGCAGATCAAAGGATATCATATTATCCAGCATCCGGGAAAATTCTGTTTTGGTATGGACAGCTCTCTGCTATCCAGCTTTGTAAGGGTAAAGCCGGAGGAAAAGATACTGGATCTGGGAACCGGAACCGGTGTACTGCCGATACTCCTGGCAGCGAAAACAAAGGGGAAGCATTTTACAGGATTGGAAATACAGGAAGAAAGTGCAGACATGGCACGAAGAAGTGTTGTCTATAATCAGCTGGAGGACAGGATTCAGATAGTAACAGGAGACATCAAAGAGGCAGCCAGTATATTTGGTTCTGTCTCTTTTGACGTCATAGTGACGAATCCTCCTTATATGATTGGAGAACACGGGATTCAAAATGAGAAAGATGCAAAGACGATTGCACGTCATGAGGTTCTGTGTACATTGGACGATATTCTTCGGGAAAGTGCAAAAATACTCCCATTTAAGGGAAGATTCTATATGGTTCACAGGCCATTTCGGCTGGCAGAAATTCTGAGCAAAATGGTACAGTATAAGATTGAGCCAAAGCGTATGAGACTGGTGTATCCATATATCGATAAGGAACCGAACATGGTCATGATAGAGGGATTCCGGGGAGGAAATTCCCGGATGACGATAGAAAAGCCGTTGATCGTGTATCGTCAGGATGGAAGCTATACACAGGAAGTACTGGAACTGTATCAGGCAGAGCATTGACAGTAAAGGAGAGGTTATGGCAGGAATTCTATATCTATGTGCGACTCCGATCGGTAATCTGGAGGATATGACATTTCGTGCAGTACGCATACTGCAGGAAGTGAATCTGATTGCGGCGGAGGATACGCGGAACAGTATTAAGCTGTTGAATCATTTTGAGATCCGGACGCCGATGACGAGCTATCATGAATATAATAAAATTGAAAAAGGACACAGGCTTGTAGAAAAGCTTCTGGAAGGGCAGAATATTGCATTGATTACGGATGCAGGAACACCAGGAATCTCAGATCCGGGAGAAGAGCTGGTAAAGATGTGCTATGAAGCCGGGATTACGGTGACATCAATTCCGGGAGCGGCTGCCTGCGTTACTGCTCTGACGTTATCCGGTCTTTCGACCAGACGATTTGCTTTTGAAGCCTTTCTGCCCATGGATAAGAAGGAACGCCGTGAGATCCTGAACAGGCTTTCAGAGGAAACGAGGACAATCATTCTGTATGAAGCGCCGCACCGGCTTTTACGGACGCTTACAGAACTCTCAGAGGTGCTGGGAGGGGAAAGAAGGCTGACAGTCTGTCGGGAACTGACCAAAAAGCATGAGACGGTATTTCGTACTACGATTACGGAGGCCTGCAGCTACTATACACAGCAGGAGCCGAAGGGAGAATGTGTGCTGGTACTGGAAGGAAAGAGCCGGGAGGAGATCCTTAGGGAAGAACAGAAAAGATGGGAAGAAATGTCCCTGAAGGAGCATATGGAGTACTATGAGAAGCAGGGAATGGCCAGAAAGGATGCTATGAAAGCGGTGGCAAAGGACAGAGGAATCAGTAAGAGAGAGGTCTATCAGGGACTTCTTTAGAATAAAATATGGTTCGTCAACTTGTACATAAATACAAAAAAACTTTGTGCAACTAGAGGCTGGTAAAAAAATCGAAAATTTACTATACTGGATATATCGAAAAAAGAACATAGTTCGGTTTAAATTAATTTAGGAGGAAACACTCAAATGGCAAGTTTATCTTTAAAACACATTAACAAAACTTATCCGAATGGTTTTGAAGCAGTTAAAGATTTCAACCTTGAAATCGCTGACAAAGAATTCATCATCTTCGTAGGACCTTCAGGATGTGGTAAATCTACTACCCTTCGTATGATCGCTGGTCTGGAAGAAATCACTTCCGGAGAATTAAAGATCGGTGACAGAGTAGTAAATGATGTTGAACCAAAAGACAGAGATATCGCGATGGTATTCCAGAACTACGCTCTGTATCCTCATATGACAGTATATGATAACATGGCTTTCGGTCTGAAATTAAGAAAGGTTCCGAAAGATGAAATCGATAAGATGGTTCATGAAGCAGCAAGAATCCTGGATCTGGAACCACTTCTTGATCGTAAACCAAAGGCTTTATCAGGTGGTCAGAGACAG
>DNJM01000043.1:0-4957 GCA_003489085.1 Lachnospiraceae bacterium | reverse complement strand
ACAGCGTGTTGCTATGGGACGTGCAATCGTTCGTAACCCGAAGGTATTCCTTATGGATGAACCGCTTTCCAACCTGGATGCTAAGCTGAGAGGCCAGATGCGTATCGAGATCTCTAAATTACATCAGAGATTAGGTACAACTATTATCTACGTAACACATGACCAGACAGAAGCTATGACACTGGGTGACAGAATCGTAGTTATGAGCGCTGGTATTGTACAGCAGGTTGATACACCAAAGGCATTATACGATACACCGAACAACTTATTCGTTGCTGGTTTCATCGGATCTCCTCAGATGAACTTCCTGGATGCTGTTGTTAAAGTAAATGGCGGAAAAGTTTCTCTGCAGGTTGGACCGGCTACAATCGCTCTGCCGGATAGAAAGGGCAAGAAGCTGATCGATGGCGGATACGAAGGAAAGACTGTTGTTCTTGGAATTCGTCCGGAAGATGTACATGATGAAGCAGAATTCTTGGCTAAGTCTCCTGACACAGTAATCGAAGCTACCATTCGTGTATACGAAATGTTAGGTGCAGAAGCTAACTTATACTTCGATTATGAAGGTGCCAGCATGACAGCTCGTGTTGAGCCAAGAACAGCTGCAAGACCTGGCGATACAGTTAAATTTGCTTTCGATGCTGAAAAGATCCACGTATTCAACAAAGAAACAGAAATGACAATCACAAACTAGGATTTGTAATCAGATTAAGAGATAAAGGATCATGCGCAAGTGTGATCCTTTATTTTGTCCTTGACAAATCAAAGGTTATTGACTATATTATAAACTAGTAAAAGGGAGTAACTGACAGTTCTTTGGAAATGTTTACGGTGTCGTCAGTACGATGAGAATTCATCCGGACCGTAATGAAATGGTGAGACTTTTATTGTGCCAGAGGTGTACAATAGGGGTCTTTTTTTTATTATATCAGGAAAAATGCATTCATAGGCTGTGTGATTTGCGTAAAAACTAAGAAGATAGAAAAGTCGGAGGTGCGTGTATGAAACGATACTATCAGCAGAGTGGAGAAGAAGTCAGAGAAAGAGTTAACGGTCATCAGGAGCCATTGTCTGCTCAGGAGATTGAGGAGCATAGGAAAGAATTTGGTGAAAATGTTCTGGCAGAGGGACCGAAAAAGCAGGTGTGGCAGATATTTCTGGAGCAATACAAGGATTTTCTTGTATTGATTCTGATTGCTGCAGCAGTCGTATCCGGTTTTCTGGGAGATCTGGAAAGTGCAATTGTCATTCTGGTTGTGATCACGATGAATGCTATATTGGGAACTGTGCAGACCAGAAAGGCAGAACAGTCGCTGCAGAGCTTAAAGAAGCTGTCAGCGCCGGAAGCAAAGGTGCTGCGGAACGGTATTATTACAAAAATACCGGCTTCGGAAATCACTGTTGGGGATGAGGTTTATCTGGAAGCCGGTGATTACGTTCCGGCAGATGGAAGGATTCTGGAAAATGCCAGTCTGCGGATCGACGAAAGCGCCATGACGGGGGAAAGTATGGCGGTAGAAAAGGATGGAGCGACTTTGGAAGGGGAAGTACCGCTGGGTGACCGGTTGAATATGGTATTCTCAGGAAGCTTTGTCACATACGGACGAGGATCCTTCCTGGTAACGGATATTGGAATGCAGACAGAAGTCGGTAAGATTGCATCTCTCCTTAAGACGGCACAGAAACAGCAGACGCCTCTTCAAAAGAGTCTGGATGAATTCGGGAAAAAGCTGTCTGTTATCATCCTGATTTTCTGCGGTATTTTATTCGGATTAAATATTCTGCGGGGGAATCCTGTGGGAGATTCTTTTCTCTTTGCAGTGGCATTGGCAGTCGCAGCCATACCGGAAGCGCTTAGCTCGATTGTTACAATCGTTCTGTCCTTCGGAACGCAGAAGATGGCAAAAGAACATGCCATTGTACGAAAGCTGCAGTCTGTAGAGGGGCTTGGAAGTGTATCCGTTATCTGCTCGGATAAAACAGGAACCCTGACACAGAACAAAATGACGGTAGAACAGTATACAGCAGATCCGGCTGTAGAGGAATTTCTGGTGCAGGCTTCTATTTTATGTAATGATGCAGCAGTACGGGATGGGGAAGAAATCGGAGATCCCACAGAAACGGCGCTTGTGAATCTGGCGATAAAATCAGGAATCGATGTGGATAATCTTCGCGAACAGTACCCGAGATGTGGAGAAATTCCATTTGACAGTGACAGAAAGCTTATGTCCACGGTGCATGAAATGGTGATAGATGGTGAACGGAAGCCGCTGATGCTGACAAAAGGTGCCGTAGATATATTATCCGAAAGAATTTGCAGTATTTGTAAGGATGGGAAGGCCGTTCCGGCAAGTGAGGAAGAAAAAAGGAAGATAGAGGAGCAGAATCAGAAGTATTCCAGAGAGGGTCTGCGGGTATTGGCGTTTGCCTGCCGGGTTCTTCCGAAGGAAATGCCGAGCCGGCTGGATACTTCCGCGGAAAATGAACTGACGTTCCTTGGATTGATTGCTATGATGGATCCTCCGCGGACAGAATCGGAAGAAGCTGTCAGAAAATGTAAGCAAGCCGGCATTCGTCCGGTAATGATTACAGGTGATCATAAGGCTACCGCGGCAGCAATCGCGAAACGAATCGGAATCCTGCAGAAGGAATCTGAGGCGTGCGAAGGAGCTGTAATCGATTCTATGTCGGATGAGGAGCTGAGGGAATTTGTAGAAGGGATTTCCGTATATGCAAGAGTATCACCGGAGCATAAGATCCGGATCGTCCGGGCATGGCAGGAAAAGGGAAATATCGTTGCCATGACAGGTGATGGAGTGAATGACGCACCGGCTCTGAAGCAGGCGGATATCGGAGTGGCGATGGGAATCACCGGAAGTGAAGTGGCAAAGGATGCTGCAGCCATGGTATTGACAGATGATAATTTTGCGACAATCGTAAAGGCGGTAGAAAACGGACGTAACATTTACCGGAATATCAAAAATGCGATTCAATTCCTATTGTCCGGAAATTTTGGTGCTATTTTGACAGTTTTAATAGCATCAATCGCCAATCTTCCAGTACCGTTCAAACCGGTACACCTGCTTTTTATCAATCTGCTGACGGACAGCCTGCCGGCAATTGCGCTGGGACTCGAACCACATGTAGAATCTGTGATGAAAGAAAAACCCCGTTCCAGAGAAGAATCTATTCTGACAAAGGACTTTTTAATAGCAATTGGAACAGAAGGATTGGTCATCGGGGCAGCAGCTACCGCGGCATTTTTGACGGGCCTCTCCAGGCAGGGAGCAGGAATGGGCTGTACGATGGCATTTGGCACGCTGTGTATGGCACGTCTGCTGCATGGTTTTAACTGCAAATCGGATCGGCCGGTACTGTTTCGGAAGGAGTTCTGGAATAATATTTACCTGCTGGGGGCATTTGCAGTTGGATTTATCCTGATTACGGGTGTATTATTAGTACCAGGACTAAGAAATATTTTTCAGGTAGTGACACTTTCCGGAACAGAGTATGCTATGGTGTGCGGATATGCGTTTATCGTGCTTCCGGTGGTTCAACTCCTGAAGTGGCTTCGAAAAGAAAGGAAATAAGGAATATGAATTTATCAAAAGAAACGATCCGGCAGCTGCGTGGGCTGATCGTATTCACGTTGGTACTGTTGATTGGATTATGGAAGTTCCCTCTGGTGTTTGCTGCAGTAAAAGTGGTGTTAAATATTATTTTTCCATTTTTACTGGGAGGAGCGATCGCTTTTATCCTGAATGTTCCAATGAATTTTATAGAGAGACATCTTTTTGCTCAGAGAAAGTGGTATCGGGAGAAGAAGGAAAATTCCTGGCTGCAAAAAGTAAAACAGCCTTTGTGTCTGGTTCTGACGATACTATTCGTGATTGGTCTGTTGGTAATTGTTATATTTGTTGTCGCTCCGGAGTTGGGAAGAACCTTTGTCAGCCTGAGCCAGAATATACAGGCATTCATTCCGGAGGCGGCAGAAAAAACGAATGCACTGTTCCGGAATAATCCGGAAATTATTGAATGGATCAATAGTTTTGAATTCAACTGGGAGAAGATCGTGACGTCTGTTATCAGCTTCTTTCAGCATGGCGCCGGAAGTATGCTGGATTCTACATTTGCAGCGGCAAAGAGCATTGTCAGCGGAATAGCTTCTTTCTTTATTGCTTTTGTTTTTGCATGTTACATTCTGCTTCAGAAAAAGAAACTAAGTGTGCAGGTACGGAAGGTAATGTATGCATTTCTGAAAAAAAAGACGGTAGAGCAGACTTTGGCGGTATGTTCACTTACTTATAAGACATTTTCCAGTTTTTTGACCGGACAGTGTACAGAAGCTGTGATCCTGGGATGCATGTTTTTTGTTTCTATGATTCTTCTCCGATTTCCATATGCACTGTTGATTGGCGTTCTTATTACAGTAACGGCGCTGATTCCGATCTTTGGTGCGTTTATCGGATGTGTTGTCGGAGCATTTCTGATACTGATGGTCAACCCAATGCAGGCGCTTGGTTTTATTATTCTGTTTCTGGTTTTGCAGCAGATTGAGGGAAATCTGATTTATCCGCATGTGGTTGGCGGATCGGTTGGTCTGCCATCCATCTGGGTACTGGTTGCAGTGACGCTTGGCAGCAGTCTGATGGGAATTGTCGGTATGTTGATTTTTATACCGATTGTATCTGTTCTGTATACTCTGTTCAGAGGCTGGGTGTATGAAAGATTAAAGGAAAGAAAGATAGCAGTAGAATAAGAAACCGCTTCCCGGTCATAGAATGTTATGAAAATGTATCAGAAATTCTATGGAAGAGGGAAGGATATGCTGAATTATCTTTGGGGCGGAATGATCCTGATAGGAGTGATCTTCGGAGCATTTAACGGAAAAATGCCGGACATCACAAATGCGGCGATTGATTCTGCCAAGGAAGCGGTTACCTTATGTATTACTATG
>DNJM01000095.1 GCA_003489085.1 Lachnospiraceae bacterium | reverse complement strand
CCGGGACGCCGTGAGATCGGTCATGGTGCGCTGGCAGAGCGTGCATTGATTCCGGTACTGCCAACGGAAGAAGAATTCCCATATGCGATTCGTACCGTATCCGAGACCTTTGAGTCCAATGGCTCCACTTCTCAGGCAAGTGTCTGCGCTTCCAGCCTTTCCCTGATGGCAGCCGGAGTTCCGATTAAGAAGCCGGTTGCAGGCATTTCCTGTGGTCTGGTAACCGGAGAAACAGATGATGACTACATCGTTTTGACCGATATTCAGGGACTCGAGGACTTCTTCGGCGATATGGACTTCAAGGTAGCCGGTACAAGGGACGGTATTACTGCAATTCAGATGGATATTAAGATTCACGGTCTGACAAGACAGATTATCGAAGAGGCGATTGCACGCACCAGAAAAGCAAGACTGTATATTCTGGATGAGGTTATGGCAAAGGCGATTGCAGAGCCAAGACCGGAAGTTGGGCCATACGCTCCGAAGATCCGCCAGATGAGAATTGACCCGGCAAAGATCGGTGATGTAGTGGGACAGCGTGGAAAGACGATCAATGCGATCATTGACCAGACCGGTGTGAAGATCGACATCAGTGATGATGGAGCGGTATCCGTATGCGGTGTAGATGCAGAGGCAATGGATCGTGCCATGAAGCTGATCGAGATCATCGTAACGGACTTCGAAGCAGGACAGGTATTTGAAGGTACAGTTGTCAGCATTAAAGAGTTCGGAGCATTCATTGAATTCGCACCAGGCAAAGAAGGAATGGTACACATTTCCAAGATTTCCAAAGAGCGGATCAAGCGTGTAGAGGATGTCCTGACACTGGGTGATAAGGTCAAGGTGGTATGCCTTGGCAAGGATAAGCTGGGCAGAATCAGCTTCAGCATGAAAGATGTGGCAGAATAGAATCTGCAGCATCTGCCAATACGTATCGTAGATGTAAGGGTAAGGCGGCACAGAGAAACCTCTGAAAAGGGGTTTCGGTCCGCCTTTTGCTATTCTGTAGGATTAATGTCCGGCAAATGTTGACCAGGCAGCGGGTTACAGGATTTCATAACGAGGGAGAACAGTATGTGGACACGAAAGCAGTTAAAAGCACAAGGGAAGAAGGTCTACAGGCAGCATGCGTTCCGGGTCATTGCCGTATGCTTCCTGATGTCATTTCTGGTAGGCGAATACGGTGGCATTCCGGATCTGTTTACTGCCTATGACGAGACACAGGAGATCGAGGGTACCGTAGATACGAATTACCAGAAGCGCCGGAATTCTGACGTACTGGAGGATGTACTGGAAGAACAGCAGGCGGAGAAGGAGCCAGAGGGAACCATTTTGCGGGCTCCGGACGAGAATAGTATTCCGGTAGAAGAGAAGCAGAAGTACAGCAGAGGTGTTCTGGCTGCTGTCTTTAACAGTGCGACGCAGTGGGGATCCTTTCTGTTCGGCCTTCTGGATACGATCAATAAGGGACTTTTGAAAGGACACCTGGTAGACAGCATGATTATGTCTATCGGAATGCTGCTTTCTGCTGTATTCTATATCTTTGGAAAAAATATTCTGCGGGTAGGAGAATGCAGATTTTTTATGGAATCCCTGACCTATCCGGAAACACAGATTTCCCGTCTGCTGATGATCTACCGTGTCCGTCGTACCCGGAAGACAGCCAGGACAATGCTGCTGCGGAATGTATATCAGTTTTTATGGGATCTGACAGTCGTCGGAGGATGTATCAAGCATTATTCCTATCTGATGGTACCGTATATTCTGGCAGAGAACCCGAATCTGGAATCCAAAGAAGTCTTTCGTATCTCAAAAGACATGATGCATGGAAATAAATGGAGGGCATTTGTACTGGATCTGTCTTATTTCTGGTGGTATCTGCTCGGATTCCTGACCCTGGGCCTGGCAGATGTCTTCTTTTTGAACCCGTATCGGACTGCCGCACGTGCGGCGCTCTATATGCAGCTGCGTGGGGAAGCACTGGAACGGGATTCGGGAATGTCCCGGATTTTTAATGACATTTATCTTGCACAGCCGCCGGTCTGGGAGAAAGACAGCGATGGACTGTACCCCTATGAGCTGTTTACCATTCCAGAACCGGAGCGGCGGGAATGGCTGACAGTAGAATACCGCAGAGACTATTCTATCCGATCCTATATTCTGTTGTTCTTTACCTTTTCCGGAGTCGGCTGGATCTGGGAAGTCTTTCTGCGGCTGGTGGAGAATGGAGATTTCGTCAACCGGGGTGTTCTGTATGGACCATGGCTTCCGATCTATGGAAGCGGTGGGGTTCTGATCCTGATCCTTTTGAAGCGGGTACGGGAAAATGTACCGCTGACGTTTATTCTGACTGTTCTGATCTGCGGTACGGTAGAGTATGTGACGAGCTGGTATCTGGAAATGACAAAGCATATGAAGTGGTGGGATTACAGCGGATATCTGTTGAACTTAAACGGTCGGATCTGTGCGGAGGGACTGTTGGTATTCGGATTGGGCGGTTGTGTCTTTATTTACTTTGCGGCACCGCTTCTGGATGATTTTTATAAGAAGATTCCAGCAAAAGTTCAGAGAATATTGTGTATTGTATTAATTGCATTGTTTTTGACAGATATGGTTTTTTCCAGGATCAGGCCAAATGTTGGTAAGGGCATTACGGATTATGAAAGCCGGATAGAGATAAGTTCTGAATGGCGGTACTGGTCGTAGGAATCAGAGAAGAAGAGAAGAAATCCAATGATTTGGAAATCTTCTCTTTTTTATTTGCAACAATGACCTTACGGCCATCCGGATCCGGAGTCATATTTCCGCTATCTGCTCATATACTTGAGTAAAAGAGGTGGACAACATGAACCCAATATGTGTGATACATGATGCAACAGAAGAAAAATGCCGTCAGCAGATATGGAGGGTCCTGCCGCACAGTATTCGTGCCTGCATTCTGGAGGCCGGTATTTCCCTTCGTACAATGCAGGAAATCCGCATCCGGATCAATGCTCCTTTGCTTTGTGTGGCAGGAGGAACGGAATATCTTCTTCCCTGCCGAAGCAGGCCGCATATCATCAGCCGACAAGAGCTGGATGAGACCATGGAATACGTCAGCCAGTATTCTCTTTATGCATTTGAGCAGGAGATGCGGCAGGGCTTCATTACCATCGAAGGAGGACACAGAGTCGGTCTGGGAGGCAAGGTGCTGGCCGAAGCCGGACAGGTCCGTTCCATGACGCATATTTCCTCTCTGAATCTGCGGATCGCCCATGCTGTAGCAGGCTGTGCAGAGCCGCTTCTGCCTTATATTGCAGAGGAGGGAAAGGTGCTGCATACGCTTTTAATTGCACCGCCCAGATGCGGAAAAACAACGGTGCTGCGCGATCTGATTCGTCTGGTGTCGAATGGAAATTATTATATAAAGGGAAGTACGGTTGGCGTAGTGGATGAGCGGTCAGAGCTTGGCGGGTGCTGGCAGGGCGTTCCACAGAATGATCTGGGAATGCGGACGGATCTGCTGGACTGCTGTCCGAAAGCGGAAGGGATGCTTATGCTGATCCGTTCTATGGCACCGCAGGTGATTGCCGTAGATGAGATCGGGGCGGCCGAAGATGTACATGCCATCGAATATGCCATGCACTGCGGCTGTAAAATGCTGGCCAGCGTGCATGGAAGCTCCCTGGAGGAGATTCGCAAAAAACCCTATCTGGAAAAACTGGTCGTACAGCACAGGTTTGAGCGGTATGTGATTTTGGGCAGTGAGCCTCACGCCGGAACGATTCTGGAAGTACTGAATACGGAAGGAAATACATTGACAGGGAAAAGGAGGGGAGACAGCGGATGTATCTGAAAATGACAGGGAGTATATTGGTATTCGTTTCGGCGGTGGCATGTGGCTTTCTTTATGGGGAGCAGTTCCGTATCAGGATCCGCAGATTGCAGGCATTGCGGCAGATCCTTTCGCTTTTGAAAGGCGAGATCCGCTGCTGCCGGAATACACTGGCAGAGATCTTTCGGCGGTTGGCCGGAAGAACGGAGCCTCCTTTTGACGGTTGGCTGCTGGGTATGGCACTGGAAATGCAGCAGCAGAACGGGAAGAGCTTTCGACTTCTGTGGAAAGAGTGGACGGACAGGGTTCTGATCGGATGCGGACTAAAGGAAGCAGATCTGCAGTTTCTAAGCGAGCTGGGTGGGCAGATCGGCTATCTGGATGCACAGATGCAGGAGGAAGTACTGGAACAGGCAGTGGGGCAGCTGGATGCGGAAATTCTGAAGCTGTCAGCCGGCCTTTCCGAGCGGCAGAGAATTTGCAGGGTGCTGGGGGTATCGGTCGGACTGCTGATTGTGATCGTATTGATATAAGAAGCCAGGAGGAGGAACAGGGTACATAACAGGAGGGACTATGAGTGTAAATATCATTTTTAAGATTGCAGCTGTGGGAATTCTGGTATCGGTATTAAATCAGATCCTGAAGCACAGCGGGCGGGACGAGCAGGCATTTTTAATCAGTTTTGCAGGACTTCTTCTGGTACTGTTCTGGATTCTGCCGTACATAGAAGAGCTGTTCCAGTCCATGAAGCAGTTGTTTGTATTATAGGGCGGTTCTGTATAAAGGGGGAACAGATTTTATGAATATCCTGAAAATCGCCGCCGTGGGAATTATCGGCACATTCCTGGCACTGCAGCTAAAGAGTGGAAAGGCTGAATATGGGATCTATCTGGCCTCGGCAGTCAGTATCATTATTTTCTTTGCACTGCTGGATCATCTGGAAGGAATTTTGAATGCCCTGCGGGCTATGGAGGAGGAGCTGGCTATGAATATATCCGGTTTCGGACAGCTGCTGAAAATGCTTGGCATTACTTATATTGCGGAATTCGCCGGGAGTATCTGCAGGGATGCAGGTTACCAGACCATCGCGGGACAGATCGAGGTATTTGCCAAGCTGTCAATTCTGGTTTTGAGCCTGCCGATACTGATGGCACTTCTGGATACGATCCATGCTTTTTTGTCTTGAGTACCAGCCCGTCAGGAGGAGAGTGCGGTGAAAAAAAGAAAAATAACAATTGTTATCTGCCTGCTTCTGATAGTCGCTGAGTTTTTTGCAGTGGCCATGCTGCTTACCATTCCGGTGCTGGCAGCACTGGAAGATGAACAGGTGCAGGAACAAAAGTCAGATAGTACCTGGACGAAGGAGCGGCTGATGGAGGAACTGGATTTTGGCGAGGTAGAGCAGGAATTGAAAAAATTATTTCCCAGAGAGAAGATTACCTTTACGGATCTGCTGTCCTGCCTGTTTGCCGGAGAGCCGGACAAGGTATTCGGTGTGGCGGGGGATATGATACGCGACAGGTTTTTTTATGAGCTGTCTGTGAATCGCAGAAGTATGGTGCAGATTCTGGCTATTGCTCTGGTTGCTGCCGTGATTACGAATTTCTCAGGAATGGTAAAGAATAAGCAGATTGCGGAAATCAGCTTCTATCTGCTGTACCTGCTGCTGATTACCATCTGCCTGAATGCCTTTCAGGTGACACTGGATGCGGTGCAGACATCGATTGGGGAACTGACTGGATTTATACAGGTGCTGGGACCGGTCTATTTTCTGGCAGTGGCATTTTCCTCCGGTCTCAATACCTCTATGGTATTTTATCATTTGATACTGGTACTGATCTATCTGGTAGAGCTGGTCGTTCTGCAGTTTCTGATTCCGCTGATACATGTGTATATCATGATGCGTGTACTGGACAATCTGTCTCCGGAGGCATATCTTAGCCGGTTTTCCGAACTGCTGGAACTGGTGATCCGATGGATTCTGAAAGCGCTTTTGACGGGGGTGGCCGGTATCAGCCTGATTCAGGGACTGCTCGTTCCGGTACTGGATTCTCTGAAGAGAGGAACGCTGATGAAAGGCATGGAGATGATTCCCGGGATCGGTGATATCGCATCCGGTGCCGGAGAGATCGTCATAGCCTCCGCAGTGCTGATCAAGAACGGAATCGGGATCGGTGCGGCGGTTGTCTGTATATTGATCTGTATGACGCCCGTGATCCAGACTGGACTGCTGGTCCTGCTCTATAAGCTGTCGGCCGCGCTGCTCCAGCCGGTATCGGATAAGAGGATTGTCTCGATGCTGGGCGGAATCGGAGATGGGATGCAGATTCTGATGAAAATGGTCATGACGGTTGCCGTACTGTTTCTGCTTACGATTGCCATTGTCTCAGCTACGGCCTGAAGGAGGAAAGAAAATGTTTCAATATTTATACCAATGGATGGAGAACCTGGCTGTCTATATGATTCTGATCACAACTGTTCTGCAGATGCTTCCGGAGAACAGCTATCAGAAATATATCCGATTCTTCACCGGTCTGCTGCTGGTTGTCATGCTGGCGGCCCCCGTACTGCATCTGTTCGGGATGCAGGAGCAGCTGGCTGCAGCCTGTGAGCGGGAGCTGGCCGGACAAGAGCGTCGGATGGAAGAGAAGATGCAAAAATACATGGAGGAATTCCAGGAGAGAGAGGAGGCTTCTGATGCATCTGAAATGGATCCAAGATCTTAAAGAAGGGAAACTTAAGAAGGATCAGCTTCTGATTCTGTTTTTGTCCGGTATTCTGCTGCTGGTGATTGCACTTCCGGTATCAAAGGAAGGAACAGAGGAAGACAGACAGACACAGACCATAAAAATTGAAGAGAACGGCAGAAAGGAAGCATATGAGGCAGAACTGGAAAATAAATTAGAACAAGTACTTTCTAAGGTGGAGGGCGTTGGAAAAGTAGAAGTGATGATTTATTTTGCATCCTCTTCGGAAAAGATCGTAGAAAAGGATGAACAGACCACCGTGTATGAGCACCTGGAAAATGGAGAAGAGATTCCCTATGTGGTAAAGGAGATCAGCGCTGTACCGGACGGAATTGTAGTGGTCGCCGAGGGCGGAGGGAATACGGTGGTACGAAAAGAGATTCAGGAAGCCGTGCAGGCATTATTTGCGGTGGAGGCACATAAGATTAAAATAATGAAAATGAGCCATGAAAGCAGCTAGGAGGTTTACACAGTTGAAAAAAATAGTAAAAAAGAATCAGATCATTATCACCACACTGGCATTGCTGATTGCAGCAGCCGGTTATCTGAATTATTCCGGAAAGCTTTTCCCGAATAAAACCACAACAGAAGCCAACAGCGATCTTGCCAACCAGGAGCTTCTGGATATTTCCGAAGAAGATGCACTGTCTTCCCAGACAGACATCTTGAGCCAGGATACTGAGATCGACGGTACTCCGGGAGAAGCTGTTCTGACCAGTACGGAGGCCGGAATCGCATCAGAGGCAAAACTGGCCAGAGAACAGGTACGTGCACAGAACCGGGAGACACTAAATGCGATTATTGATAATACGAATATCAGTGAGGAACAGAAGCAGGAAGCTGTCAATCAGCTGGTGAAGCTGACTGAGCTGGCTGAAAAAGAGGTGGCAGCGGAGACACTTCTGGCTTCCAAAGGATTTGAGAATGTGGTAGTCAGCCTGACCGATGCATCTGCAGATATCGTAGTCGGAGGTATAGAGCTTACCGAAGCTAACCGGGCACAGATCATGGATATCGTAAGCCGTAAGACAGAAATTGCACCGGAGAATATTGTGATCAATCCGATTCGCAGCAGCAAGGATGCACAGAGCAGTGGGCAGGAAGGAGAAGAAAACAAAGAAGAGTCCGCTGATACGGAGGCGCAGTAGGAAGATAACGCCGGATGGAACTCAGGAAGGAAAAATATAGAATATACGTTGCCAGACGGGCAGGAGATATGATAAAATATCCTAATGTGCGGACTTTATGGGACCGCATGTATAGTTTCAGAAAAAATGTCAATCATAGAATAAGAAAAGAAAACGGGATAGGGGTAGCATATGTCAGATTTTACGAAAGAAATAGAAAAAAGAAGAACATTTGCCATCATATCACATCCGGATGCAGGAAAGACCACATTGACGGAGAAATTCCTTCTGTATGGCGGTGCGATCAATCAGGCCGGAAGTGTAAAGGGAAAGGCGACGGCCAGACATGCGGTGTCGGACTGGATGGAAATCGAAAAGCAGAGGGGAATTTCAGTTACTTCTTCTGTATTGCAGTTTGAATATGGCGGATACTGTATCAATATTCTGGATACGCCGGGACAT
>DNJM01000020.1:10864-11001 GCA_003489085.1 Lachnospiraceae bacterium | reverse complement strand
TCTATGATAATAATACCTATGTCAAGGATTATACCTATCTTGGTATGATCCAGGAGGAAAGAGACGGCCTATACCGGATCGAGCAGAAGAATAAATTCTCTGTGGGGGAACAGATCGAGATCATGAAGCCGGATGGA
>DNJM01000020.1:9542-10575 GCA_003489085.1 Lachnospiraceae bacterium | reverse complement strand
ATCGAGATCATGAAGCCGGATGGAAGAGATATTCTGGTGACCGTAAAGCAGATTCTGAATGAAGATGGGGAGCCGCAGGAGAGCGCTCCGCATCCACAGCAGATCCTTTATGTGGACCTGGAAGGGAAAGCGGAGAAATACGATATCCTGAGACGGGAAGAAGTATAAAAAACAGACCGGGTAAAAACAGAAGCCTGTTTCTGACAAGATCAGAAATAGGCTTTTAGTTTTTCAATGGCACTTTTTTCGATACGGGATACATAGGAACGGGAGATGCCCAGCTCTTTGGCAACCTCACGCTGGGTATATTCTTCTTCATTATAGAGTCCATAACGCATTTTCAGAACCAGACGTTCTCTTGGAGAAAGCTCGGATTCTACTTTAGCGTAGAGCGTGCGGATATCGTCCTTGAGAGCAATTTGTGACTGTGCATCATCTTCACTGGTTTCCATGATATCAAACAGCTGGATTTCATTTCCTTCACAGTCCGTTCCGATTGGTTCGTAGAGAGAAACTTCTCTGGAAAGTTTCCGCCTGGTTCTTAAAAACATGAGGATTTCATTTTCGATACAGCGGGCGGCATAGGCGGCAAGTCTGTTATTTCGTGTGGGGTTAAAGGTGACAACAGCCTTGATCAGTCCGATGGTGCCGATGGACAGCAGGTCTTCATGTTCCTCTTCGGAATGCTGATACTTTTTTACGATGTGTGCGACCAGACGCAGATTCCGCTCAATCAGGATGTGCTTGGCTTCCAGGTCTCCTTCGATGTACTTCTGCATGTAGAACTCTTCCTCCTTAGGCGAAAGGGGTTTGGGAAAGGATTTCAAGAAAAGCACCTCTTCGAGTAGTTATTAATAATCTATGATCAGGACAAAATGTGCGTGCTTTTCCAATAGAGAAGATATTTTCGGACAAGAATATTTGGGACACTTACGAGGGGAGATCCAAAGGATAAGAGAATGAGATTCCATCAATTCATATGCCTCAAAAAGATCAAAATCGACAAAAAATATTGCAAAATAACTTTTTTTGT
>DNJM01000020.1:8828-9242 GCA_003489085.1 Lachnospiraceae bacterium | reverse complement strand
ATATTGCAAAATAACTTTTTTTGTATCGGTTTTGGCGCAATTGTGGGCGTTGGATGGGCGGTTTCGATCAATAGCTGGATGAGCGGCAGCGGCGGTCCGCTTCCGGCTGCAACAGGGTATCTTGTGGCAATGGTTCTTATGGTGCCAATTGCACTTTGCTATTGCGAATTGTGCACAATGCTTCCGGTGTCCGGAGGCGGCATGGCCTATGCATTTCGTGCTTTTGGAGACAGAATTGCATTTTTGTCCGGATGGGCTACGTTTGGTGCGTTTATTACAATTATTCCATGGGAAGTTTGATATCAGAAATTTACAACCATTTTATGAGAATACAGGAGTGGGAAGCCATAATTCATTTATCGGTGGCATGGCCGCGATTCTTGCATCGGTACCGTTCTTTCTTGCCGGATTTGA
>DNJM01000020.1:0-8540 GCA_003489085.1 Lachnospiraceae bacterium | reverse complement strand
CTTTCTTGCCGGATTTGAGACGATTCCGCAGGGAATTGAGAGTGCCGGGGGAGATACGAAGGGAGTCGGGAAAACGGTAGTAATGACGGTAGTGCTGTCTTGCATTTTCTATGCAGCATTGCTCGTTACTTTGGGAGGAGCGCTTCCTTGGAAAGAATTCATTACATTTTCCAATCCGTCTGCGGCGCTTTTGTTCCGTTCCCTCTATCCGGGTGGACTAGGAAATGCTATCTATGCATTGATTTTGATTGGTGCGATATGTGGCCTTCTTACGACATGGAATGGTTTTATGATGGCATCCTCACAGATTCTTATGGCGATGGCGCGAGTGAGCATTGTTCCACTCAGCTTATCAAAGTAGCATCCGGTTTACAAAACCCTAACAATGCCTTAAAGGTCAGTCTGGCAGCATCACTGATTGGACCATTTTTGGGAAGTGGTCTGATCGGGGCACTTACAAGCTTTTCTGCTGCAGGTTATGTGGCAAGTTGGGTGATTACAGCATATTCGTTAATTATTTTGAGAAAGAAAGAACCTGCACTGAAGAGACCGTATAGAATTCCTGGCGGCTTGCCGATGGCATGGTTTGCGGCAATTTGTATGACCGGTTTATTCCTTCTTCTGTTTATCCCGGGGCAGCCGGTGTTTATGGGGGGAATCGCAATACTGATTTTTGCGGCATGGATGGCAGTCGGAGGAGTGTTGTACCTGATAGACTACAGAGCCAGAAAACAATACTCAACACTTACAAGAGCAGCGTATCTTTTTGCGAATATGTCAAAGTACAATGCGACAATTTCTTTGCCGGGATTTGTGGACAGCTTCGAAAGAGATTACAAAGTAATGTCCTTTGTAGTTCCGAAAGATGCAGAATATGCGGGAAAAACACTCATGGAGCTTTACTGGGGACGCAGGCAGAATGTATTTATTATTAAAATTGAAAGAAAAACAGAGATTATTCTGGCGCCTGGAGGAAGTACATATGTATATTCAGGGGATCGTGTATTCGCAGTCGGTGTTGCGAAGGCCCTTGACAGATTCCGTGATTATCAGGATGTTGGAGGGAAATATTCGATCTCTACGTTGAAAGATTTTATGGGTTACGGAGATGCGGAGAAGCAGTCTCCTCTTAGCTGTATCGAGTACCGTGTATTGCCGACAGATACATTTTGTAATCAGTTGATCCGTGAGTCAAGGATTCAGGACCATTATCATCTGATGATTGTGGGATTAATGACTCCTTACAGCAAGATTCTGGAACTTCCGACTGCCACAACATTGATTGAAGCGGGGGATATTCTCTGGATGATGGGATCGGAAGACTCCATCGATGCATTTAAAGAAATCTGCAGAAAAGAAGCTGAGGAAAAAGGAGAGAAAACAACAGGACTTGATATTTAGAAATAGAGGTTCTTCTATGATGAAATAAAAATCATGGGAGAACCTTTTATTACGACAAGGAATTGCCAGAAAGTAACCAATATGATATACTTTGTATATATCTATATAAATACATCCGGTTAAAGCAGATAAGAATCTAATGCCTATTCTAAAATCATTTCTGATGATCTGAAAATCCAATCCACCGGATGCATTCAACTATGCTAATGAAATAACAAAAGGAGGTAAGCTATGTTCAGCAGAGTAGTAACAGCGGCGCTGCAGGGGCTGGAGGTGCATTTTGTGCAGGCGGAAGCGGATGTCAGCAATGGCCTGCCGGGGTTCCATATGGTGGGATATCTGGCTTCGGAGGTAAAGGAGGCAGGTGAACGTGTCAGAGCTGCCATCAGAAATGCAGGATATCCGATTCCGGTGAAGAAAATCCTGGTCAATCTGTCACCGGCAGATATCAGAAAGCGTGGAACTTCCTATGATCTGCCGGTTGCAGTGGCGGTTCTGATGGCGTCCGGATGTATTCTTACGACCAGCACAGAGGAAGAGAAGCGGTGGTTGGCGGAGAAGGTATTATGGATGGGAGAAGTCAGTCTGGATGGGAAATTAAAAGGTGTTTCCGGAGTCTTTCCGGTAATCTCAGAAGCAAAAGAGAAAGGATTTCAGATCTGTGTGGTGCCGAAAGAAAATGAGGCGGAAGCGGCGCTGGCCGGAGGTGTGCGGATCATTGGGGCGGAGACATTGCAGGAAGCCATTGCCTGGATGGAGGGAAGGTGCGAGCGTGAAGGGGCAGTGGAAACCATAGATATTGCACAGAGACTGTCAGAGGCACGGAGAACACGGACAGTTGAGGATTTTGCAGATGTGAGAGGACAGGAAGCTGCCAGGCGGGCCACGGAAATTGCAGTGGCCGGTGGACATAATCTGCTTTATATTGGTCCGCCCGGTTCCGGGAAAACAATGCTTGCCAAGAGAATTCCCGGTATCTTACCGCAGCTTACACCGGAAGAAAGCGTGGCGCTGACAAAGCTCTACAGTATTGCGGGTCTGTTAAGAAAGGAACATCCGCTTATTACAGAGCGTCCATTCCGGGAGGTGCATCATACGGTCAGCAGACCGGCGCTGCTGGGAGGAGGCGTGTATCCGCATCCGGGAGAGCTCAGCCTGGCAAGCGGCGGTGTATTGTTTCTGGATGAGCTGGCTGAATTCCCCAAGGCGATACTGGAAACACTACGGCAGCCGCTGGAAGAGAAAGAGATCCGTCTGATCAGGAGTACGGGAATCTATCGTTATCCGGCAGATACCATCCTGGTGGCTGCAATGAATCCGTGTCCGTGCGGACATTTTCCGGACCGGAACCGCTGCAGATGTACAAAGGCACAGATTCATTCCTATCTGGGAAAGATCAGTCAGCCGTTTCTGGATCGGCTGGATCTCTGTGTAGAAGTACCACAGGTTCCTTATCAGGAGTTAAAGGCTACAAAAAAGGGGGAAAGCTCCGAATGTATCCGGAAGCGGATTGAGCAGGCCAGACAGATTCAAAAGGAACGCTATAAGGGTCTGGGTTTTACCAATAATGCGGCAATTCCTCCGGCACTCCTGACACATTTCTGTACGCTGGGAAAGAAAGAGGAGGCAGTGATGCACAAAGCATTTGAAAGGCTTTCCCTGACAGCAAGGATCTATCATAAGATACTGAAAATTGCCCGTACTGCGGCGGATCTGGAGGGATGTCCGGAGATTCGAACCAGAGATCTGATGGAAGCCATCGGCTATCGGATGCCGGATCAGAAATACTGGGGGAAAAGCTTATGAGAATGAAGGAGAAAAGCAATCTGTCGGATAGGGTATATGAATACTGGTTTGCCTGTATCCGTGGGATTTCAGGAGAAAGAAAGTACTGTCTGCGGAAATGGTTTCATTCGGCCAGGGAAATTTATAATATAGAAGAAACAGATTTTAGCAAATCAGGAATGACAGAGAAAGAACGGGATATATTATATGGACAGAGAAAACTGCAGGTACTGGAGGAAGCAGAAGAGAAGGTAAAACGGATGGAGAAGCAGGGAATCTGTATGCTTCTGCGGGGAGAAGATGTATATCCTGCGAAACTGACACAAATCAGTGCAGCGCCCTATGCACTGTTTGTAAAGGGAAATCCTTTGCCGTTATGTACCGGGAAATGTATGGCTGTGGTAGGGGCCAGAGTGTGTACGGATTATGGAAGAAGGTATGCAGCCAGATATGCCAGAGAGCTGGCCGGTGCAGGCGTGGGAATCGTCAGCGGGATGGCACATGGTGTGGATGGAGCTGCACATAGAGGGGCACTGGATGCAGGTGGCTATACGGCTGCCATTCTGGGCTGTGGAGTGGATATCTGTTATCCCAGAGAACACATTGGTCTGTATGAGGATATACTGAGAAAGGGAGGCAGCATTTTATCGGAATATCCACCTGGTACCCCTCCGCTGCCAAAGCACTTTCCAGCCCGAAACAGGATCATCAGCGGACTTTCCGATGCAGTGCTGGTGATGGAAGCAGGCGAAAGGAGCGGTTCATTTATTACGGTGGACCGGGCACTGGAGCAGGGGAAGGATGTCTATGCACTGCCTGGACCTGCAGACAGCCGTTTGAGCCTGGGCTGCCACGAGCTGATCCGGCAGGGAGCAGGCATTCTTATTACCCCGGAAAGCCTGTTGGAGGAGGCATATGGTATTGTGACTTATTTGTCTGAAAAATCGAAGCAGAAAAAAATAATGCTTGAAAGTAGGGAAAATATGGTGTATAGTTGTCTGCGACTGAACCCCAGGAGTCTGCAGCAGCTGTCGCAGGAGACTGGAATAGAAATCAAGGAATTGATGGAATGTCTGGTTTCGCTGGAGCTATCCGGGGCAGTTGAAGAAGTTTCGAAGAATTATTATCGAACTTGTGAATAAGAAACCGGGTTAAAGGAGGATATATTATGGCGCGGTATCTTGTGATTGTGGAATCACCTGCCAAGGTGAAAACAATTAAAAAATTTCTGGGCACGAATTATGTTGTTGCGGCTTCTAACGGGCATGTAAGGGATCTCCCGAAAAGCCAGCTGGGAATTGATGTGGAGCATGATTTTGAACCGAAATATATAACCATTCGCGGAAAGGGCGATATTCTTGCCAATCTCAGAAAAGAGGTAAAAAAGGCGGACAAGGTTTATCTTGCAACTGACCCGGACCGTGAGGGAGAAGCAATTGCGTGGCACCTTTCCAAAGCATTGAAACTGGAAGATAAGAAGATTCACAGAATCAGCTTCAATGAAATAACGAAGAATGCAGTTAAATCATCAATTAAGCAGGCCAGAGAAATCGATATGAATCTGGTGGATGCACAGCAGGCCAGAAGGGCTCTGGATCGGATCGTGGGATATAGGATCAGTCCGCTTCTCTGGGCTAAGGTAAAGAGGGGCTTAAGCGCAGGCCGGGTACAGTCGGTGGCACTGCGTATTATTGCTGACAGAGAAGCTGAAATTGATGCATTCATTCCGGAAGAGTATTGGACGCTGGAAGCCGTTCTGAAGGTAAAGGGTGAGAAGAAGCCGCTGCTGGCCAGATTCTATGGTACCGAAAAGCAGAAGCTGGCAATCCATTCTAGAGAAGAGCTGGAAGAGATATTAAAAGAAGTAGAAGAGGCCGAGTATCGTGTGACAGATGTAAAGAAGGGAGAGCGGACGCAGAAGCCGCCGGTTCCGTTTACGACGAGTACCCTGCAGCAGGAAGCTTCCAAGGTACTGAACTTTGCGACGCAGAAGACGATGCGGATTGCGCAGCAGCTATATGAAGGAATTGACATCAAGGGGAATGGAACGGTTGGTGTGATCACGTATCTGCGTACGGATTCTACGCGTATTTCTGAAGAAGCGGATCAGGCTGCAAGAGAATATATCGCCGGAACTTATGGAGAGGAATACGTTCTGGCGGAGCAGAAGAAAAAGGATGACGGCAAGAAGATCCAGGACGCCCATGAAGCAATCCGCCCGACGGATATCACGAGAACACCTGCCATGCTGAAGGAATCTTTGACGAGGGATCAGTTCCGATTATATCAGCTGATCTGGAAGCGCTTTGTTGCAAGCCGTATGGCAGCGGCCAGGTATGAGACGACATCTGTCAGGATTTCTGCCGGACAGTATCGGTTTCAGGTATCGGCGTCCCGCATTGTATTCGAAGGTTTCCGCCAGGTCTATGTCGAAGCAGAAGAGGAAAAGCCGGAATCCAATGTACTGGTAAAGGGACTGGATGAAAATTCTGTTCTGACGAAGGAAAGGCTGGAACCGAAGCAGCATTTTACACAGCCGCCGGCACATTATACGGAAGCTTCTCTGGTTAAAACATTGGAAGAGCTGGGAATTGGCCGCCCGAGTACGTATGCACCGACGATTTCTACGATTATCGGCAGAAGGTATGTGGCCAAAGAAAACAGAAATCTGTATCTGACAGAACTGGGAGATGTTGTAAATCATATCATGAAGCACTCCTTTGAAAGTATTGTGGATGTCAATTTTACAGCCTATATGGAAGGCCTTCTGGATATGGTGGCAGAGGGCAAGGTAGAATGGAAATCCGTAATCAGTAACTTTTATCCGGATCTGGATGAAGCAGTACGGATTGCGGAAAAGGAACTGGAAAGTGTCAAGATCGAGGATGAAGTCACAGATGTGATCTGTGAAGAGTGCGGCCGGAATATGGTGGTCAAATACGGCCCGCACGGGAAATTTCTTGCCTGTCCCGGATTTCCGGACTGTCGGAATACGAAGCCTTATCTGGAGAAAATCGGCGTAAAGTGTCCGTTCTGCGGAAAAGATGTTGTGATCCGGAAGACGAAGAAGGGACGCCGGTATTATGGATGCGAAGACAATCCGGAGTGCGAATTTATGTCCTGGCAGAAACCATACTCTGAAAAATGTCCTAAATGTGGCAGTTATATGACAGAAAAAGGAAACAAGATCGTTTGCAGCAATGAAAGCTGTGGATTTGTCGAAACAAAAGAAAATAAAAGGTAAATTCCATTGAAAATGTAAGAATTGTGTGATAATATAGCTATGTTTAGTAGCGTTCGGAGCAAGAATATCGGACGCCTGCTTCCGCAACGGCAAAAATCATGAAGATAGAGATCGGAGGAAAAGAATGAGCGTACAATTGTTAGATAAAACTAGAAAAATCAATAAGTTACTGCACAATAACAATTCTAGCAAAGTAGTATTCAATGATATTTGCAAAGTATTAACAGAAATTCTGAAATCCAGTGTTCTGGTGATCAGCAAGAAGGGAAAAGTGCTGGGCGCAAGCCGTTTCGAGAGTGTTGAACCAATCGGAGAGCTGTTGATTGGAGAGGTAGGAAAACATATTGATCCAATGTTGAATGAAAGACTTCTCAGTGTACTTTCTACGAAGGAAAATGTCAATCTGGAAACACTTGGATTCTCACCGGAAAATGTAAAAGGCTATCAGGCAATTATTACCCCGATTGATATTGCGGGGGAACGCCTGGGGACACTGTTTTTGTATAAAATGAATGAATTGTATGAGATTGACGATATTATTCTCAGTGAATATGGAACGACTGTAGTAGGTCTTGAGATGCTTCGTTCTGTGAATGAGGAAAGTGCGGAAGAAACACGAAAGGAACAGATTGTGCAGTCTGCTCTGAGTACACTGTCCTTTTCCGAGCTGGAAGCGATTGTGCACATTTTTGATGAACTGGATGGGACAGAAGGCGTGCTGGTTGCCAGCAAGATTGCGGATCGTGTTGGAATTACGCGCTCCGTTATTGTCAATGCTTTGCGTAAGTTTGAAAGTGCAGGGGTGATCGAATCCCGTTCTTCAGGAATGAAGGGAACCTATATCAAAGTCATTAATGATTACATTTTTAAAGAACTGGAACGGATCAAAAGGGACAAAGAAAAATAGAATAAGAGGACTGCCGCAGAATGTGAGAGCAATGCGGCAGTTTTTTCACATAGAGGAAAGGAGCTTCAGGAATGGAAAAGGGAGATAAGGTTATACTTCAAATGCAGAAGAGTGTGGCGGAAAATGGACAGATTGATGATAGAAAACACAGCTGCAGTATTTTAAGGTATGATCCGGCAAAAGAATGCATATATCTGCTTTTGGAAGATACGGTACTGACAGAGATTTCTTTGGATGGAATCTATACCTGCAGGATCCGAAGCAAAGAAAAGGAATACAGGCTGAACGGAAGAATTCGAGAACGGTATCTTTCCGAAGCCGGTAAGGTATTGGAATTCCAGGTGGAAGATGGAAGCTATGTGGTATGTGAATAGAAAAATTCTGTTCTGTTAAGAAAAAGCAAAAAATATAAAAATAGTATAAAGATGGTTGACAAAGTGAAAAGGGAGTGCTATTTTATTACTAGAAATGAATTAGCACTCGAATTTGGTGAGTGCTAGCAGTATAGAATGATTTTAAGGAGGAATTTATCATGAAGTTAGTGCCATTAGGTGACAGAGTCGTATTGAAACAGTTAGAAGCAGAGGAGACAACCAAGTCCGGAATCGTGCTTCCGGGACAGAGCAAAGAGAAACCGCAGCAGGCAGAAGTTGTAGCGGTAGGACCGGGCGGAATGTTTGACGGAAAAGAAGTAACCATGAACGTGGCAATCGGCGATCAGGTTATTTTCTCCAAGTACGCAGGTACGGAAGTAGAAGTTGAGAAAGAAGAATATATTATCGTAAGACAGAGCGACATTCTGGCTGTTTTAAAATAGACAGCAGTCAGACGTTTCTATATAGCAAAAGTTCATTCACATAAAAAGGAGGCCGATTTACAATGGCAAAGGAAATTAAATTCGGAGCAGAAGCAAGAGCAGCGCTGGAAGCAGGCGTAAATAAACTGGCGGATACTGTCAGTGTCACATTAGGACCAAAGGGAAGAAATGTTGTACTGGATAAGTCTTTTGGCGCACCGTTGATCACAAATGATGGTGTAACGATCGCAAAGGAAATCGAACTGGAGGATGCATTTGAGAATATGGGTGCGCAGCTGATTCGTGAAGTTGCATCCAAGACGAATGATGTGGCCGGCGACGGAACCACAACTGCTACCGTGCTGGCACAGGCAATGGTGCACGAAGGTATGAAGAACCTGGCAGCA
>DNJM01000031.1:22197-22435 GCA_003489085.1 Lachnospiraceae bacterium | reverse complement strand
CAAGTCAGACCTTGGCAGCAAATTTGCTCAGGTGGTATATGAAGGCAAATGGTTTACTCCTCTTCGCGAGGCATTGCAGGCATTTATCGAATCCACTCAGCGCTATGTGACAGGAGAAGTGAAATTCAAACTATATAAAGGCAACATCATTAAGGCTGGCACGACATCACCGTACACACTCTACAATGAGAGCATCGCCTCTTTCACCACAGGGGATCTCTACGATCACCACGATGCA
>DNJM01000031.1:19566-22138 GCA_003489085.1 Lachnospiraceae bacterium | reverse complement strand
CATTTAGACAGGACAGCATTTACCTGTATATACAAAAGAACCCGGCAAGCATCTGCTTCCCGGGTAGGTGGGGATCTCTCCCATTTTACTCTGCTGAATTAAGTTCACTTAAATACTCTGAAAAAGCGGTATAATCTACTTCCGCGCTGACACGCGGCTGCTTCTCCTGATAAGAATCATACGCAGAATAGCCAATCCATCCTATCAGAACCACGGCTGCCAGTGTATATCCACATCTTCTGAGTACACGGATCCGCTTTTCCTTCTTTATGGTTTCTTTTCGTTTCGCTTTTTCTGCTTTATATCTGTCTACTTTCTGCTGACTCATATTTCAATAGCTCCTTCTACTGTCTCTTCCAATTATTCTATCACAAAAACCCGGTCAAGACAAGCACTATGACCCTCCTGCACCGGATTTTCAGATATATTTTATTCTTAGATCGCCACGATGACTCCTCCGTCATTGGCATACNNACAGGAGATCTCTACGATCACCACGATGCAGAAGGCTTCATCAATCTCTTCGGTCTTTCCTGCAAAGTTCGCGCCATGAAAATGCAGGAACAGGGCGAAAAGCTGCTTTAATGCCATGAATTCTTTTGACATCCTAATTTTATATGCCATCGCTGTGAACGTGGCCAGTCTCATTGTAATGGGCGTGGACAAGAGAAAGGCCATAAAGCGGGCCTGGCGGATCCCAGAATCCACCCTCTTTGTGCTGGCCATCATCGGCGGCAGCGTCGGTTCAATTATCGGCATGCATCTTTTTCACCACAAAACAAGACACTGGTATTTCCTCTACGGAATGCCCGCAATCCTGTTGCTGCAGATTGCGATCGTCATCATCCTGATCAATTCGCCGATTCAGTTTGCGATCATATAAAAAGCGCAGGCTCCGCAGCCTGCGCTCCAAGAATTTACTGCGTAAATTCTTGCCTGGATTCCACTACGATTACAGCAATTTTCTATTATTTAATATCTAAAACTTATATCGTCACGACCACGCCGCCGTCATTGGCATACATACTGCTGATTCCTCTGGTATCCACAATCACGATATCCTTCACCTGGATCTTTTCCTGTATTCTGCTTTTCAGATATTCTGCACGCTCTCTGCAATTGCAATGAGAAATCGCCAGTACCTTCTTCTCCGGATATTCCACTTCCTTCGCAACGACCTCAGCCATCTTGTTGATAGCTTTCATAATGCCTCTCGCCTGACCAATCTGATAAATCGTTCCCTGCGGCGTAGAGCCCATGTACGGCTTGATGTTCAGAGCCGTCGCCACAATTGCCTTCAGCCCGGTCAGCCTTCCGTTTTTCCTGAGCGTCTCCAATGATTCCAGTACAAAATACGTATGCTGTTCCTCTATATAGGCTTCGACCGTCTCCACTACCTTCTCGAAACTCAGACCGGCTTCTTCACATTCCGCAATCTTCATGCCGATCAATGTTTCCCCGATCGAGGCAGACCTGGAATTGAATACATAAATCTGCTTTTCTCCGTATTCTTCCAGATACAGATTCTTTCCAAGTACGGCACTATTATATGAGCCGCTTAATTCTGCAGACAATGTAACCGCATATACATGCTCCGCATCACAGCGATAACTCTCCATGTAAGCTTCCGGAGAAGGACAGGAGGATTTCGGACAGTTTGGACTGGCTGCTACTTTTCTTAAAAAATCTGCCTGATCAAATGTCTCATCATCTACAATATGGTATTCATCTACATCGATACTTAAGGAAGCTGTTTCAAAATTACCGGACTGTTTCATCACTTCCGTCAGTTCACCGCAGCTGTCTATTACTACCTTATAACTCATCTTATCATATCCTCCCGCACACATTCTTGTATGCTTATAGTTTCTACTATAAGTAGTTTTAAATACTACATTATAATATCATACTTTCCCGGGGATGAAAAGACTTTTTTCTGTGTTTTCATAACTATTCCGCAAATTCTTAATCCTCAAACCGGATCGTACGTGATACTCCCAATGCAATTCCCATTTCAATCATCAAAAACAGAATCGACGTGCCCCCATAACTGATAAAAGGCAGCGTGATACCGGTATTCGGAATCAGATTGGTTACAACCGCCACATTCAGGATCACCTGAATGGCAATATGGGCGAAAATTCCTGTCACGATCAGCGCCCCATACTTATCCGGTGCATTTCTGGCAATAAACATCAGTCTGTATAGCATTAATGCAAACAGTCCCAATACCACAATTGCCCCAAATACTCCCAACTCCTCACAGATAATCGAAAGTATCATATCATTCTGTACCTCCGGAATAATCATCTTCTGAGCACTGCTGCCCAATCCCTTTCCGAAGAACCCACCGGAGCCAATCGCATACAGCGCCTGCAGCGTCTGAAAGCCAAATGTACCTGCATATTTTTCCGGATTGACCCATACAATAATACGGCGCAGGCGGAAATTGTCACTATCCGACATGGTTCCCGCCCATACCCGGATCAGAATATACAATATCATTCCACAGATACCGGAATACAGAAGCGCCTTCCTGCTCTTTGGATGGGCTACATAAAGCAGAACACAT
>DNJM01000031.1:7686-19278 GCA_003489085.1 Lachnospiraceae bacterium | reverse complement strand
ACATAAAGCAGAACACATGTAATCCCAAGTACAATGATGGCACTGCTTAAGTTATCCGTCAGAAAGAATACTGCCATACCGGCCGCACCTCCCCAGAAGATCGGCTCCAGCAGTCCGTCCCGCGTCATCAGTTTTTTTCCCACCCGGCAGATCAGAAATGGAATATACAAAATCACTGCAATTTTGGTTACCTCCGCCGGCTGCAGCTGCAGTGAAGTATTAGGAATCCCAATCCATCTTCTCGCACCATAAGCCTCGATTCCAAGCGGCGTCTGTACCAGCGCCATCAAAATAAAAGCCAGGTACATGATTGCCCGTGCATATCTGGCATATACATGATAATTGATCTTGGACACCACATACATGACAACAAAACTTCCAGCTGTAATAATCGCCTGCTTTCGAAAATAAAACATGGCATTTCCAAATTTCACCTGTGCGCTGTACGCGCTGGTACTGTATAACATCACCAGGCCAAAGCACACCAAAAAGATCAGAACCGCCAGCAGGCTATAGTCAAAATACTGCACTTTTTTTTCCTGAGCAGCACGCAGCTTCTTCTCCTGCCTGGCCAGTTCCTTTTCTTTCTGTCTCTTTTTCCTGTCTCTGTCATCAATTTTCCGTATGTTGCTCGAATTTCTGTCCTGTGAGCGTATCTGTCTTGGCATACACACACTCCTTAACCTTTTTGGGCAAAAATATCCAACAGATGTTTTTGTCGTTTTTCAGATCCTCATTCTATGCCGCCGGAGTTTCCTGCTTCCTGACATATGGATGAACCGGCTTTCCATTTGCAAAATATCGTTCATACCATAATAAGAACACATAAACCGTCCAGATTTTACGACTGTTATCCTGTTTTCCTGAATAATGTTCCTCAAGCAGACGATTCAGATACTTTGTATCGAAAAACTGCTCTGCCTCCGGTTTCCCGAACATCTCTTTTACCCTGCCGTAATACTTGTCCTCTCGCAGCCATACCCGAATCGGAATCGGGAATCCCAGCTTCTTCTTCTCTGCCGTCTTCTTCCGGATTACCTTATCCGCTGCTGCCCGCAATGCCACCTTTGTCTTTGGAGCACGAACTTTATAATCTAACGGCAGCGTGCTTGCCAGCTTAAATACCTCTTTATCCAGAAATGGTACACGAACCTCCAGAGAATTTGCCATTCCCATCTTATCACCCTTCATCAGAATGTCGTGCACCAGCCAGAGATGCATATCTACATACTGCATCTTTGTCACAGGATCCTTGTCCTTCACCCGCGCATACAGCGGTGCCGTAACCTTCCGGATTCCCGGCCTGCATCCCTTTTTCAGAAGCTTATCTGCCTCCCGCTCTGTAAAAATCGTTGTCGCATTGGCAAAATACCTTTCTTCCAACGTCTTGCCATGACGCATCAGAAAGCTTCTGCCCTTCATACCACGCGGCAGACATACCTCTGCAAATCTGCCCAGGATTCTCCGTATTCCCATCGGAATTCTGTTAAATCCTGTATATTCCAACGGTTCACAATAGATATTATATCCTCCGAATAATTCGTCAGAGCCTTCTCCTGACAGTACTACCTTTACCTTCTTTGATGCTTCCTGGCTTAGAAAATACAATGCAATCGCAGCCGGATCCGCAACTGGCTCATCCATATAGTACATAATGTCTGACAGACTGTCCCAGTATTCATCCGGAGAAATCACTTTGCTGTCATTTTCCATCTGAATACTTGCTGCAAATTCCTTTGCATCCTGTATTTCACTGTATTTCTGCTCATCAAATCCTACGGTAAAGGTATGATCCACCTGCGCCAGATATGTCAGATAACTGGAATCCACACCACTGGACAGATAGGACGCTACTTCCACATCACTGATTTTATGCATTTCCACAGACTCTTTCATCGTCTGCTCTACATCTTCTACAATCTCTTCAAAAGATTTGTCCGTATCTCCTGTAAAGCGGGGTTCAAAATATCTCTTCATATCCAGCTTTCCGTCTTCATAGGTCAGGTAGTATCCCGGCTGCAGACAGAATACGTTCTTAAAAAATGTCTCATTGGTCGGTACAAACTGGAAGGAAAGATAGTTTCCCAGCGCATCCTCATTCAATTCTTTATCAAATTTCGGGTGTTCCACAAAGGACTTGATCTCCGATCCAAATAGAAATGTATCGTTCATCTGTGCATAATAAAAAGGTTTGATTCCGAACATATCCCTTGCACCAAACAGCTTCTTCGTCACCGTATCCCAGATCACGAATGCAAACATGCCCCTGAGACGCTTCAGAAGCAGAGTACCCCATTCTTCATAACCATGCAGCAGAGTTTCGGAATCTGTATTTGTCTTAAACTCATGCCCGGCTTCGATCAGTTCCTTCCTCAGCTCCTGATAATTGTAAATTTCTCCATTAAATACCAACACCTTGGTCCGATCTTCATTATATAATGGCTGATCGCCGCTTTCGGTAATGTCAATAATGCTTAATCTTCTGAAACCAAGCGCCGCATCTTCATCGCAGTACATTCCTGCGCTGTCCGGCCCCCGGTGAATGATGGTATTCATCATATTTGTGAGCACAGCTTCTTTTTCATCGAGTTTCCCTACAAATCCGGTAAATCCACACATATTCATTTCCCCTTTTAGTAATTGACTCTTGCATTCATTTTATTATACCCTTCGAAAGCGTTTAAAACAATACATTTTTTCGCATATGAAAGAATGCACCGGAAGATTGTCCTATGATACAAAAAATCCCAATTTTTTCAACTCTGTCTCAATCAACGACAATGTCTCCTCCGAATCTGCTTCCACAGTATGAAAATGATATCCGGACGTAATATTTTTCAAGGGCGTGGATTTTCCGCTTTCCAGATCCCGCATCAGCATCCTGACCTGGTTTCTGGTGCGGATTCCAAGCTCAGCCCGCAATATCCCGTATACCTCATGATGGATGAAAACATCCTTCACATACCCGCCATAATCCACAATCGCATTCAGCTCCTGCGCAATCTCTGAGTCCTGATGGCAGACAGAGAAAATCCTGCTTACCGTACCTCTTTCCGGGAGCAGATATCCCTTATTTGTAGACAGAATTTCATGCTTCGCCGCCCGCAGCAGCGCAATATCCTGTACTACTACCTGACGGCTGACCTGGAATACTTCCGCCAGATGGGAACCTGATACCGGCTCCCTGTTATTTTTCAGGTAGGCAAGCATCTCCTGTCTTCTGCTTTCACCGTTTAACTGTTTTTCATCCTCTCTTTTACTCATTTCCCAACTCCTTCACACCGACATTTTATATTCTGTCAACGGCATGCAGATGCTTCAGAGAAATATCCAGAATCGGTGCGGAATGAGTCAACGCTCCGCTGGAAATATAATCCACCCCGATATCCGTCAGTCTTGCAATATTTTCCTTCGTAACATTGCCGGAGCATTCCGTCTGGGCACGCCCGTCAATGATCCGGATGGCTTCCTTCATTTCCTCCGGGGACATATTATCCAACATAATAATATCCGCGCCCGCTTCCACTGCTTCCTTCACCATTTCCAGTGTCTCGACTTCCACCTCAATTTTCCGGACAAAGGGGGCATATTCCTTTGCCATCTCAACTGCCTCCTTTACACCGCCGGCCGCACCGATATGATTGTCCTTCAAAAGAATCCCATCAGACAGATTATAGCGGTGGTTATAGCCTCCGCCAACCTTAACCGCATATTTTTCAAAGATTCTCATGTTCGGAGTCGTCTTCCGGGTATCCAGAAGCTTTGTTTTCGTTCCATTCAGCAAGGCTGCCACAGAATGCGTATACGTGGCAATTCCGCTCATCCGCTGCAGATAGTTCAGCGCTACCCGTTCCCCGGACAGAAGCACACGGATATCTCCTCTTACCAGCGCAAGCAGCTGTCCGTACTGTACTTCGTCACCATCGCTGCAGTACATTTCTACCTCCGTACTTTCATCCAACAGCTCAAATACCCGCTTAAACACTTCCATTCCTGCAATAATCCCGTCCTGTTTGCAGATCAGTTCCACCTCTCCCTTACAGTACGTACGCATCACTGCATTTGTCGTAATATCCTCACTGGTAATATCCTCTGCCAATGCCTGCAGAATCAAATGATCTGCATTCAGCTTCATGGTGATCTGATTATTCATGTTCCCGCCGCATCCTTTCTATTTCCTTTAACACAATTTCCTTATACTGTTCTTTCATCCGTTCCTCATCCTCGTATACCGTAAGATCAATCTTATCGATCCAGGAAACATCCTTTTCGGTTCTGGTATCCTGATCTGCTGCTAATGCGCTTTTTTCTTTCTCCTGTGTATCCACAATTTTTTTCGCTGCACGCTTGGAAAATACCAGACTTTCCAACAGCGAATTACTTGCCAGGCGATTGGCGCCATGCACACCATTGCAGCTTGTCTCCCCGGCTGCATACAAATGCTCCATCGAGGTATGGCTGTCCTGGTCTACCCAGATACCCCCCATAAAATAATGCTGCGCCGGTACCACCGGAATACATTCCTTCAGAACATCATATCCTTCCTCCAGACAATGCTTCTGAATATTCGGGAAATGATTTCTTATCGTCTCCTCGCCCAGCGGCCGCATATCCAGCCAGACACAAGAGGAGCCATCCTTTTCCATCTGCTTCTGGATCTCCTTTGTCAGTAAATCTCTTGGAAGCAGTTCTTTTGTAAATCGTTCTCCGGCCTTATTGTACAAAAGTGCCCCTTCTCCCCTTACCGATTCCGAGATCAGGAACCGTCTTCCCGGTTTTCTGGAATACAGGGTCGTCGGATGGATCTGGATATAGTCCAGATTCTCCATCCGGATATGATGCCGGATACCAATTGCCAGTGCGTCCCCTGTCAGGTGCCGGTAATTGGTGGAATGCTGATAGAGTCCTCCGATTCCACCGCATGCCAGTACAACATCATCTGCTTCAACAGCTTCATAGGTACCGTCTTTTTTCCGCATAACAATTCCATAACACCGATTGTCTTTGCAGAGCAGATCTACCATACAGGTATGCTCCAGCATGATTACATTCGGCAGCTCTTTTACTCTCTCCAGAAGTGTTCCGGTGATCTCCTTCCCGGTAATATCCTCATGGAAAAGAATCCGGGGTCTTGAATGTGCGCCTTCTCTTGTATAATCCAGCTCGCCGTCCTTTCTTGCAAAATCTACTCCAAAACCAATCAATTCATTAATTACTTCTCTGGATGAGCGGATCATGATATCCACCGATTCTCTCCGGTTCTTATAGTGCCCTGCCTTCAGAGTATCCTCCATGAAACTATCATAATCCTCCTCATCATGCAGAACACAGATACCTCCCTGCGCCAGAAATGAGTCACTCAGCTCCATATCATTCTTGGTAATGCACAGAATCCTTTTTTCCTGCGGCAGGTGCAGTGCGCAGAACAGCCCGGCAGCACCGTTGCCGACTATGATCACATCATACTTATCTCTCATGGTTCAAATTTTTTCCCTCTTTCGTCCGCATCTCTATTCTATATCCCTTTTTAACGTGCCAGCTCCAGCATCCGGTCCAGCGGCCGGCAGGCCTTTTCCCGCATTTTCTCGCTGATATGTACCTCATGGATTCCATATTTCAGCGCATCCCGCACCTTTTCCAGCGTAACCAGCTTCATTCCGGGACAGCACTGTCCGGCATGCACCGGATAAAATGTCTTATCCGGATTTTTCTTCTTTAACTCATAGAACACACCATCTTCCGTTCCGATGATGAACTCCTTCTTTTCGCTCTCTGTTGCATAGGCAATGATTCCGGATGTACTGCCTGCATAGTCTGCCAGCTCTACGATCTCTTTCGGACATTCCGGATGAACCAGAACAGCAGCATTCGGATGTGCTTCTTTTGCTGCCAGTACCGCATCTCTCGTAATATCATTATGAATCGGACAGTATCCAGCATTAAAAATGAACTTCTTTTCCGGTACTTTTGCTGCCACATATCGTCCCAGGTGCTCATCCGGAATAAAATAAATCGTTTCATTTGGTAGTGCTCTTACAGTTTTTTCTGCATTGGAAGAGGTTACGCATACATCCGAATAAGTTTTCAATTCCGTTGTGGAATTAATGTAACATACGACTGCTGCATCGGGATGTTCCTTCTTTACCTGTTCAATCTTTTTCGGGTCCGCCATATGTGCCATCGCACAATCCGCATCCGCATCCGGCATCAGAACCGTTTTCTCCGGATTCAGAAGCTTGGCACTTTCACCCATAAAGGATACTCCGCAAAATACAATTACATCCCTTTCTACTGTTGTGGCAACCTTGCTCAGATAATATGAATCTCCTATATAATCCGCAATCTCCTGTACCTCATCCGGTACATAATAATGCGCCAGAATAACCGCATTCTTTTCCTCTTTCAGCTGTATGATCTCATCTACTAATGCATTCATGCTCTTTCCTCCTCGTGCTTACATTCTTTGGCATTATACACCAAAAGATTACATCTGACAAGACAGCTGTTTATATCTATTGCAAATTGACTCAAAAAGGTCCACTGGACCTTTTTATCGCATGCCTGACAGCCTAAAAACGGCAGCGCTTTTTTACTGCGCTGCCGTCTATGACATAATATCTCTGCTATCCTGTTTCGGAATTATATCTCATGAAGATGGTCCTGATCAATAATCTTGATTCCCTCTTTATTCAGTACTTCTATCGCCTTTTCATTGTCTTCTACACGGAAAATCATATATGCCATCCCCTGGCTCTTATGATTAAAGGCATACGTATATTCTATATTAATGCCATTTTTTCCCAGAATACCCAGAATCTTATTCAGGCTGCCCGGTTCGTCCGGAATTGCTACTGCCAGTACCTTTGTAATGGAAAATACATAATTTTCTTCTTTCAGCACACAGGCCGTTGTATAGGAATCATCCACAATCAGACGCAGAATACCAAAATCTCTGGTATCTGCCAGGGATAATGCCCGCATGTTAATATTGTGCTTGCACAGCACTTCTGTAAACTCCGCCAGTTTTCCTGCCGTATTTTCTACAAATACGGAGATCTGCTTTACCGTCATTCTATTTTCCTCCTTAATACAGCTTACGCTTATCAACGACACGAACCGCTTTTCCTTCGCTTCTTGCGATCGTCTTCGGTGCAACCAATCTTACCTTCGCATAAATGCCAAGCATTGCTTTCAGCGCATTCACCAGTTCATTCTCACGCTGATCCATCTTGCCCATAGAATCGCTGAACATTTCCGGTGTCATCTCCACCTGTACCTCGATCTGGTCACTGTTCTTTACCCGGTCTACGATAATCTGGTAATTTGCAGGATAACCCTTATTTAAAAGTACGGTTTCGATCTGAGATGGGAATACATTGACACCCTTTACAATCAGCATATCATCGCTGCGGCCCATCGGCTTGGACATCTTTACATGTGTCCGGCCACAGGAACATTTCTCACGTGTCAGAACACAGATATCTCTTGTCCTGTAGCGGAGAAGCGGAAATGCTTCCTTGGTAATACTGGTAAATACCAGTTCTCCCTTTTCTCCTTCCGGAAGCACCTCTCCGGTCACCGGATTAATGACTTCCGCAATGAAATGATCCTCATTGATATGCATACCCGTCTGCTCGCTGCATTCAAATGCTACGCCCGGACCGGAAATCTCTGTCAGTCCATAGATATCATAGGCTTTGATTCCAAGCTTCTCCTGTATATCCTGGCGCATCTCCTCCGTCCATGCTTCCGCGCCGAAAATGCCGGCCTTCAGCTTGATCTGATCCTGCAGACCGCGTTCATGAATATTTTCAGCCAGATATGCCGCATAAGATGGTGTACAGCAAAGGATTGTGGAACCAAGATCACACATAAACTGAATCTGCCGGTCTGTATTTCCGGAAGACATCGGCAATGTCAGACACCCTACCTTATGAGAACCTCCATTTAAACCTGGCCCTCCGGTGAACAGTCCATAACCATAGCTGACATGCACTACATCCTCCTTTGTTCCGCCTGCCGCCATAATCGCCCTTGCACAGCACTCATCCCAAAGATCCACATCATGCTGTGTATAGAAAGCCACTACTCTGCGTCCCGTAGTTCCGCTGGTAGACTGAATTCTGACACAATCCGAAAGCGGTTTTGCAAGCAGTCCGTATGGATATGCCTTCCGCAGATCCTCTTTGGTCAAAAACGGAAGCTTATGTAAATCCTCTGTCGATCGGATATCCTCCGGTGTAATCCCTTTTTCTTCCATCATTTTTCGATAATATGGCACGCTGTCGTAGACATGACGCACCTGCTTTACGAGCCGTTCATCCTGCCACGCCTTAATCTGCTCCCGGGACGCGCACTCGATCTCAGGCTGATAATAATGTTCCATAGATTTCATTCCTTTCTCCTTCTCATTTTGCCGTTCATTTCAATTATCAGTTTAATCATACCATTTTAGAAAAAATGCGTAAACATGAAAATATACCTTATTCGTTAAAATTTACCACAACCTGAAAGCCCCGTGGAGTATCCTTGACTTCCTCCACCACGCCTTCCTTGGACTTGATTCGTTCATTGCTTCGAAATATTCCGGACATGGCTACAGATGGCTCTATGATATAGCTATAGAGACTGCCATTGACTCTTTCCGTGATTTTAACCGGATCGCCGGCCTTTACCAACCCCGGGCGTTCCATACGAAATTCTTCCTGCCGCATATGTTTACCTCCCTGCTGCTTTCTGACTGAACTTCTTCTGTCTACCTGATACTATACCATGTCTGTCTGCACAGATGCAATCCTTTTGGAACCAACTCCTGAATTCTCCATACTCTAATAGTGGAAATCATCTGAAAGGAGTATGCATCCTATGCAAACTTACCGTAACTACACACCGGATTACGGCCGCCGTCAGAACTACAGCACCAACCGCTCCGATTACCGTGGAAATATGAACCGTCAGGGATACGGCCGGATAGAGGAACGAACGCCGGAATCCTCATCCTCCTGCAGCTGCGGCTGCGAACGCCGGAATGACCCATTAAGTGGTATGGCACTTGCCATGGCTTACGTCCCGTGGCAGACATGGGAATGCCCATACGAATCGGAAAAAGCCCTCTGCCGCGGCACTATTTTTGAAAGCCTTGACAAACCATTTCTGCCAAAAGGGGGTATGATACGATGATGAATCAAAATCCCCGCCGCCAGGAACTGCTGGATAGAATCAATGCCGTAAGCTTTGCCATTGATGATGTCATCCTGTATCTTGATACACACCCCTGTGACAGGGAAGCCATTGCCTATTACCAGGAATGCAGCCGTCTTCGCAATGAAGCATTGAAAGAATATGCGGAAAAATTCGGTCCGCTTACCATCGACTATGCAATGCGGGACGCTTCTGATAACTGGAACTGGACGGAAACTCCGTGGCCATGGATGGAAGGAGGATGTTAATATGTGGAATTATGAAAAACGCCTGCAGCACCCGGTAAGAATTACCCAGACCAATCCCAAAATTGCCCAGGTTATTATCAGCCAGTTCGGCGGTCCGGACGGAGAACTGGCTGCTTCCATGCGATATCTGTCTCAGCGGTATACGATGCCGTATAAAGAAGTCATCGGAACATTAACAGATATAGGGACAGAGGAATTAGCGCATATGGAGATGGTCTGTGCCATTATCTACCAGCTGACCAAGGATCTGACCCCGGAGGAAATTGCTGCCTCCGGCTTTGATAAATACTATGTAGACCATACTCTCGCTCTGTGGCCGCAGGCTGCCAGCGGTGCTCCCTGGACAGCAACCTACTTCCAGTCCAAAGGAGATCCAATTACGGATCTGCATGAAGACATGGCAGCAGAACAAAAGGCCCGTACCACTTATGAAAATATTCTGCGTCTGGTAAAGGATCCTGAGGTCTGTGAACCGATCCGTTTCCTGCGTCAAAGAGAGATCAATCATTATCAGAGATTCGGTGAAAGCCTGCGGATTGTACAGGATCAGCTGGACAGCAAAAACTTCTATGCTTTCAACCCTGAATTCGATACCCGCCAGATATTCAAATCATAAAGAGAAGGAAGGAGTCCCATCTTTGGGATTCCTTCCCCACCAGCATCAGTGTCTTTCTGCTTTTTATTCATCAAATATACTGACAATCTCGCCCTCCAGTATCCGGTTGGTATTCTTCACCGCGCAGAAATTTCCGCACATACTGCAGGTATCCTCCTTCTCCGGCTTTGCCTCTGCCCGGTAGCGCCTTGCTTTCTCCGGATCCATACTCAATCTGAACATTTCTTCCCAGTCCAGCCGCTTTCTGGCTTCACTCATCTGATTGTCCCAGTCATCCGCTCCCGGAATTCCCTTTGCAATATCTGCTGCATGAGCTGCGATCTTCGCTGCAATGATTCCTTCCTTTACATCCTCTGCATTCGGAAGACGCAGATGCTCTGCCGGTGTCACATAGCACAGAAAAGCAGCCCCGGCTGCAGCGGCAATGGCTCCTCCGATCGCCGAAGTGATATGATCATATCCCGGAGCCACATCGGTTACCAATGGCCCCAGTACGTAGAACGGTGCCCCATGGCACAGGGTCTTCTGGATCTCCATATTAGCTGCGATCTGCTGCATCGGCATATGCCCCGGCCCTTCAATCATAACCTGCACATCCTTTGCCCATGCACGCTTTGTCAGTTCTCCCAGGGTGATCAGTTCTTCGATCTGCGCCGTATCCGTAGCATCTGCAATGCATCCCGGACGGCAGGCATCACCCAGACTCATCGTGATATCATATTCACGGCAAATATCCAGGATCTCATCATAATGCTCATAAAACGGATTCTCCTTCCCGGTCATTTCCATCCATGCAAACATAATGGAACCACCCCTGGAAACAATATTCATCAGACGCTTATTCTGCTTGAATCTTGCCGCTGTAGCCCGGTTCATGCCGCAATGAATCGTCATAAAATCCACTCCGTCTTCCGCATGCATCCGTACGATGTCCAGCCACTCCTCCGAAGTGATCTGCCCAAGTGCCTTATGGTAATAAACCACTGCATCATAGATCGGTACTGTACCAATCATAGCCGGACATTCCTCTGTCAGCTTTCTTCGAAAGCTTCTCGTATCTCCATAAGAACTAAGATCCATAATCGCTTCCGCACCCATTTCCACTGCCTGACGTACCTTCTCATATTCCATCTCCACGTCCTTCCAGTCAC
This sequence comes from Lachnospiraceae bacterium, assembly GCA_003489085.1. Lineage (GTDB taxonomy): Bacteria > Bacillota > Clostridia > Lachnospirales > Lachnospiraceae > DNJM01. Next base: position 8,062 of record DNJM01000031.1, on the reverse strand, counting down.
GGGAAACCCCCAGATTGACGTTGATCTTCGTCGTCAGCTTTGCACCGATACCGCTCGGACTTAAGCTGGTATGCTTCTTATTGCAGGGAATAATTACTTCCCCTTTTGCAATCAGCTGTCGAAGTGTTTCCTTCTCCATGTGTTCCTTTTCCGCCACAATTTCCATCTGCGGGGTAATGATTCCCTGGCGGGCAGCATCCATCTGCGTCGTATAATTCATCATCTTTTTTCCTCCTTGACATTCGCTCTCAAAGTTCCTGCCAGACAAGCCTGCTTCCTCAGAAAGTCCTGTAAAATCAAAAAACTGCCATACACCAACCGGTATACCGCAGTCATTACATATACTTTATCTTCCCTACGTTGGCATTATCCAAAT
>DNJM01000031.1:0-7434 GCA_003489085.1 Lachnospiraceae bacterium | reverse complement strand
CGTTGGCATTATCCAAATCAGGTTATGGGTTAAAGCGATACAGCTTACTCTCAGCCTGTTTCCACAAGCTCCCCGTTTTTGAACTGCATTTATTGTAGCATGGTATCCTCACTCCGTCAAGGGAAGCGTCCTGTTCTTTCTTGTATACCGAAACAAATAGTGATACAATATCAGTAACATTTCAATTCACAGGCAAAGGAGGTATCTGCATGAATTACGAAGGTCAAATCTGCCGCCCACCGATGGAACGGTCGTCCTTTATGCTTCCTGTAGCAGTCGGATGCTCCTACAACCTATGTACATTCTGTACATTGTTCAAACATCTGACATACCGGGAGCTTCCCATGGAACAGATTGATGCGGAGCTGAAACGGGTAAAAGATGCCGGCGGAGAACCGGAACGTATTTTTCTCGGCGACGGTAACGCATTCGGTCTTGAAACCTCTCATTTACTGCATATTCTGGAACGGATCCATCATTATTTTCCATCCTGCCATACCATCAACATGGATGCTACCGTTACCAATATACACAGGAAATCCGATGCAGAGCTTACGGCATTATATCAGGCCGGTATCCGCAATCTGTATCTTGGAATCGAAACAGGTCTGGATGATGTGCTCCGATTTACCAGGAAAGATCATACCCTTGACGAGGCCTATCAGGAAATCGAACGAATGCAGGCAGTCGGCTTTATTTTCAATGCCCATATCATGACGGGGATCGCCGGTGAAGGCCGTGGTATGGAAAATGCTGAAAAAACAGCAGAATTCTTCAATCGCACTCATCCGGCACGCATTACAAATTTCTCCCTGTTTCTGCACAGTTGCGCTCCGCTTTATCAGGATATTCAAAGCGGTCGGTTTCGGCCCGCAAGCGAATTGGAAAATCTTCAGGAAGAGCGGCGGCTTCTTGAGCTTCTGGAAACAGACCATCTTGTTTACGATGGATTCCATGATTTTATTGAGCTCCGTGTCAAGGGCACACTTCCCGCGGATCGGGAGAAAATGTGCCGCAAACTGGATGACGCAATCGCCCTCTGGGCACAAAAAGAACCTGTTTTCTCCTTTTGGGGATAACAGGTCCCTTTTTTTATTTCTTTCGTCTAGGCTCATCCTTGTTTTTCAGATAAATTAAAAGCAGTCCTTTCAGAAGCAATGCATCATCCAGTATAATTTTATGCCTGCAATGCGGTATAATGACCCCGGCAATTCCGCCGGTAGCCAGTACGGTGGCCTTTTGCCCCAGTTCTTCCTCAATCCGGTCAATCATTCCATCCAGACAGGCTGCATTCCCATGAATGATGCCGCTCTGCATACACTCGATCGTATTCTTTCCGATCAACCGCTTCGGAGCCTCCAGACTGATATTCGACAACTGAGAAGCACGGCTGACCAGTGAATCCAACGATCCTCTTACTCCCGGCAGGATCATTCCACCGATATAATCCTGATTCTCATCCACGACACAGATCGTTGTCGCTGTTCCCATATCAATAATAATCAACGGAGCCTTATACTGATGAATTCCTGCCACGGCATCCACAATCAGATCACTGCCAACCTGCGCCGGATTATCCATCCTAATGTGCATTCCGTTTTTTACACCCGGTCCTACTACCAATGGAATACACCCTGTTACCTTTTGCACAGACTCTTTAATCCGGCTTGTCACCTGCGGCACTACGGATGAGATAATCGCCCCTTCCAGACTGTCCGGGCAAATATCATACATTTCCAGAACATTCTTTATACTGATGGCATATTCCAGAACCGTCTTTACACGGTCCGTAGACAGCCGCTCGACAAACATAATATCTTCTTCTGAATTCAGACATCCTAATACAATATTGGTATTTCCGATATCAATGGCAAGAATCATAATTTCTTCCTCCGCTTTTCTCTTATAATGACTTCTGTACTGTTTTGGAATGCAAAAGTGCTCTGGTAACCAATGCTACGATCAGTGCAGCAACAATTGCTTCCGGTACTCCGTTGGTACCAATCACAACCAGAATCACAGAATACAGAGATTTGACTGCCACTTCCTGCACCGCCGCATAGCTCTTTCCAAATAACAGATAAATCAGATTCATAACCAGCAAAGTATTCGTCATGGAGCCTGCAAAGCCTGCTATTCCAAGAGCCACGGTCTGCCCCTTTTTCGATTTATTCAATGTTCTTCCCAGAATCCGGTACACATAATATGGCACTACACCAACCAAAATTCTTGGTACAAAACAGATCACCAGACTCCCGACACCTCCCTGGGCTTCTCCCAGGCTGTAAAACGGTGTAAAGACAAAGGATGTCACCGTAGGATTCATCGTATTATTGATCAGACTGGTCAGTCCAAAAATCCCGCCCAATATCGCACCTTTTACCGGTCCAAGCAGAATGGATCCGATGATCACAGGGATATGGACGATCGTTGCCCTGGTAAATCCCAGCGGAATATAGCCCAGAAACGGAGTAAATGCCAGTATAAGGATCAGCGTTGCAAAGAGGGCAACCTGCACCATACCAAGTGTCCTGGGTGAAGTTCCAATCATTGTTTTTTCTTGTTTCATGTTTTTTCCTCCTTGTTATTATTCCCTTTACGGGATACAATACGCGTTCAGTATAGCACAGGCCTCTGTTCTCTGACAAGGATCTTCCTATGATTTTCCTATGACATTTACATTGTTCTCCGTGCATTCCGGGCAGATCTGTGCTAAAATGACCCCAGATACTCTGCAAGGAAAGGAGCATTTGATATGCTGAAAGGAAAAACCGTCGTTCTTGGCGTTACAGGCGGCATCGCAGCCTATAAGATTGCAAATCTCGCCAGCATGCTGGTAAAGCTGCATGCGGATGTTCATGTTCTGATGACACAGAACGCTACTAATTTTATTACTCCTGTTACATTTGAAACGCTAACCAGCCATAAATGTCTGATTGATACATTTGACCGGAATTTTGAATTCAGTGTAGAGCATGTTGCATTGGCACAGCAGGCCGACATCGTACTTATTGCCCCGGCAACCGCCAACGTGATCGGAAAGATGGCAAATGGCATTGCCGACGATATGCTGACCACAACCGTTCTGGCCTGCACCTGCAAAAAAATTGTATCACCGGCTATGAATACCCGGATGTATGAGAATCCCATTGTCCAGGATAATCTGAAAAAGCTTGCTTCCTACGGAATGGAAATCGTAACGCCCTTTTCCGGGCACCTGGCCTGCGGGGATACCGGTATGGGGAAAATGCCGGATCCGGAATTACTTCTGGAATACATTTTAAAAGAGCTTGCACACGAAAAGGATATGGCGGGGCTTCATGTTCTGGTTACAGCCGGACCTACAATGGAAGCCATCGATCCGGTTCGCTTTATTTCCAATCATTCTACCGGAAAAATGGGCTATGCCATTGCCAGAAACTGTATGCTGCGCGGAGCCCAGGTTACCCTGGTCACAGGCAAGACAGCAATGGCACCTCCACCGTTCATAGACGTTGTCCCAATCATATCTGCACAGGATATGTATGACGAGGTCATTTGTCGAAGCGATGAACAGAACATTATCATAAAGGCCGCTGCCGTTGCCGATTTTCGTCCGGCGGAAGCTGCCAATGAGAAGATCAAAAAAACGGATTCACATATGGAGATCGCATTAACCCGTACCCAGGATATTCTGGGTACCTTAGGCACACAGAAGAAACCCGGACAGTTCCTGTGCGGATTTGCAATGGAAACACAGCTTATGCTGGAAAACGCCCGTGCAAAGCTTATAAAAAAGAATCTGGATATGGTCGTAGCAAACAACCTGAAAGTAGCAGGTGCCGGTTTCGGTACAGATACAAATGTTGTGACACTGATTACTTCGGAAGGCACTACGGAGCTGGAACTGTTAAGCAAAGATATGGTAGCTGAAAAATTAGTAACAGAAATCTTAAAACAGCGTTCTAAGCGGTAGCTGCATTCGTTTCCCATGCCATAAAAAGAACCGATGCAATACAGTTCATTTTCTGCATTGCACCGGTTCTTTTATAGTTAGATGTTTATGAGTTCTTTCCTAAAGTTACTTCTACTGTCTGTTCGCTATATTCTCCTCCTGCTCCCGGTATCCGAACGGTTACCTCTACAGTTTCTCCTGCCTTATAATACTGCATCCTCTCCAGAAGTGTCTCCGTACTGTCGATTGGCGTACCATCGAACCTGGTAATAATACTTCCCTTGGTAAGGCCTGCTTTATCTGCTCCGCCGCCGCTGATTACTTCTGAAATGTAAACTCCTTGCGGCATATTGTACATCTGCGCACTTTCTTCTGAAACATCCACCGGCTTAATACCAAGCTTTCCCTGCTCATCTTCAGCTACCTTGGAACGAGTCACTTTATTCATCAGATCTTCAATAATATCACTTACATCCGATACCGGAATCGCATACCCCATTCCTTCTACGGCGCTGTCCGCGACCTTCGCAGTGTTGATGCCAACTACTTCTCCATTGGCGTTCAGAAGAGCACCTCCACTGTTTCCAGGATTAATTGCCGCATTTGTCTGAATATACTTTACTGCGGAGCTTTCCTCCGTACCATCTTCTGCGGTACTGGACAATGTCCGATCCTTCGCACTGACAATGCCATTCGTTACGGACTGTCCATAGCCAAGCGCATTACCGATAGCAATAACCGGCTCGCCTACCTTCAATGACTTGGAATCTCCCATTGTTGCCACTGCAATCTGTTCCATTGTACTGGATTCTATGTTTTCCAAAGGAACTGCCACGATAGCCAGATCTTTCTCCGGATCCGTACCCTTGATCTGTGCTTCTACGCTGCTGTTATCAATAAAAGTTACGGTCAGCGTATCATTTCCTTCTACAACATGGTTGTTCGTTACAACCAGAAGCTCACTGTCATTCTGCCCAACAATGATACCCGAGCCGCTGCTCTTACTTTCCCGCTGCTGTAAGCCGCCAAAGAAACTTTGTACCTGCTGTACACTCATATTTGTAATGGAAACAACCGACGGCATAGCACTTTCCACGATTGCCGAAACATCTGAAGTTACCGTACTGGTCTTCTGCGTCAGCTTTGTATTACTAATCGTATTATTCTCTGCAGAAGCTGTATTGGCTGTTGAGACCGCCTTCTGATCCTTTCCCAGAAACTTCTCTCCAATCACATTCGTTGCCTGAAATGCCGTGGAAGCGACTACTCCAAAGACTAGCCCGAGGCAAATAGCATTTACAATTTTGGGTGTCCTGTGCGGTTTATTTGAAGAACCATTTCCTCCCGGCTCTGCAGAATTCATATGCTGATCTGGATTTTCCTGATTTGGTACATAATATTCATATTCGTTACTCATATCAAAAACCCCTTTCTTCTCTTTGTTTCTATGATTGTTAGTTTACAGTGTAATTGTGATGGAATTGTGTTTATTTGTTTAAAAAAAATTGAAATGCTGTTAAAAAGGCAAGGAACTTCTATATCGGTATCCCAATACAAAAGTTCCTTGTTCATTAGTCTAAATCGATAAAATCAAGATCAAAATCCTGTTCTTTTTCATCTGCAGAATCATCCGAATCCAGATTTACCTCATAGTCATTATCATAGTCCTCATAGGAATCATAATCATTCAGATCATCCTCTGCGTCAAGGTCATCGAAATCGTCCTCAAAATCATCGTCCTCAATATCATCATCATTGAACTCGTCATCATAATGATCTGTTTTGAAGTCGTCCTCATCGTTTAGATCCAAAATCTCCATGTCCTTCTTTGGCTTTGCCTTCTTCGATACTTCCGGCTGCTTCTTGGATTTTACTGCGGCTTTTTTCTCATATTCTTCATACAGGTCATCCAGTTCACGATTCCGGTTATGCAGCTTGGACGCCAATATGATAATTGTCAGAATGACGATCACGATAAAGATCCAGAATCCAATCAATGCTTTTTCAATATTATCATGCAGCCAGTTAAAAATCTTTTCCAAATTGCCGCCCAGTTTATCCAGTTCCTGTGTATTAGATACCGGTGCAACAAAACGCTGATAGGTTTTATCCTGAGAATCTACCTGATAAGTTCCCTGCTGTCCATGGCTGTCGATTGCATTAACAACACAAAAGCCTACTTGACTGGGATCCTGCCATGCCGGGAACTGTTTTCCATTCAGTTCAAACGTAGTTTCCTGATATTCCTCCGGCAGAGACACACCACTCTTACTCTGTAACAGCAGAATATAATTGTCCCTTGCAATCTCTACCTGCTCAATGCCGGAATAGGAGCCGTCATCTGAATTATAGTAGAAGAAATCCCCGTCCGTTCCATTATTCAGATATACCAGAACCGTCTCTCCCAGTTCTTTCTTCACAACTTTATGATTGGCACCGTCCAACTGCATTTCCGCTCTTTCATATCCGATCGGAATCAATGCATCCGAAAAATCATCAGAAATAGAATAGTTAACCCCATTCACTTCAATATTCCCATTTCCAGTTGTCTGAGCCGGTTCCGTTTCTGCTGATGTTTCTGTATTACTTTCCTCCGGCGGAAGTGTGCCCGGACCAATTGTAATCGTAGAAGAACCCAGTGAAAGATTCAATGTTTCATTCGAATACAGGTAAGAGGTATAATTCGTTACCTGCATTGTAGTCGAACCTTCCTGCAATGCCATAAACTGCATCGTATACAACAGTTCCGTCTGCGTTCCATTTCCGGTTCCCTGAAGTTCAACTGTTCCATCAGCCCCTGTCGCATCATTTCCACTGATAAATCTCGCAAAAGCCGGGTCATATGAAATTGTAGCGAACCCATCACCGATTGGCTGCCCGTTCGTCTGAATTCTTACCCTTACCTCAAAAGTCTCTCCTACTGCTGTTGTTGGATCTGAAAAGCTCAGTACCCCATCTGCTGCGTGAGAAGTTGCCGAAAAGCACGGTATCAGCAGACACACCGCAAATACAATTCCCAGAAAACGCTTGATTACTTTCATTTGTTCTTCCTTTCTGTTCTTCTATTACTCTTCTGTTCCCCCCGGATCAGAGTCTCCACCGTTATAATCGTCATTATTATCACTGCTGGAATCATTATCATCGTCATAATCATCATTGGAGCTGTCGCTGCTATAATCATCCTCATTATCATTATAATCGCTGCTGCTATAATAATCATAATCATCATTATACTCGTCATCGCCCGGCGAAGCCACATCTCCCGCTTTATACAGAATTCCACTGGAAATTTCATCCACCGTTGAAGTCGGAACGTAACCATCTTCTCCAAAGAAAAATCTATGCAGCTCTATCACATCTGTTCTCAGATCAGACGCAATGACACAATCCCCAATACCGCTTAAGATCGAAGTGGTCTTCTGATATGGGAAGCCTGTCGTCTCACCCAGCCTATAGGCTGTCACGTCCTTCGCATAGGCCAGTATTTCCTGCAGGGTAAA
>DNJM01000098.1 GCA_003489085.1 Lachnospiraceae bacterium | reverse complement strand
TACCATTGAACTACACCCGCGTATGTCATATAAAATTGCTGTCCGCTTAACGACAAAATATATTTTATATGATTTCCCGGCAAATGTCAACCCTCTTTTCTACTTTTTTGCATAAGCCCATACCCCCTATACAAAAATATGCAGCACCGGCAGCCGCCGGTGCTACTGTATCTCCTGCTTCTTTTCTTTCTTCTTCTTTTCGCGTAAATCCTGAAAAAAAGCTTTCATCATCTGGCTGCACTCTTCTCCCAGCACTCCTGTGACAAGCTCTGCCTGGTGATTAAATCTTGGCATCTGCAGCAGGTTCAAAATAGAGCCGGCACAGCCTGCCTTGGGATTCATACACCCTACCACCACCTTCGGGATGCGGGCCTGAACGATCGCCCCGGAACACATCTGGCAGGGTTCCAGCGTTACATACATCGTACAGCCTTCCAGCCTCCAGTCATTCAGCTTTTTGCTTGCCTTTCGGATTGCTGCAAGCTCCGCATGAGCCAGCGTATTTTTATCTATGGTCCGGCGGTTATATCCTCTGGCGATGATCTTCCCCTCATACGTAATCACACAGCCAATCGGCACTTCTCCGATCTGGTACGCCTTCTTCGCCTGCCGCAGGGCCTCCTTCATATACTTTTCATCTTCTGTCAGCATTCTTGTATTCTCCTTTTTTCAGATCAGCGGATCTTCCGGCACCAATAGCCGAATACCGCATGACTGTTCTTTTCCTGCGCCTTAAGCTGCAGTTCCTCCTCTTCGTTCGGAGACAGCTTTCGAAATTCCGGGAAGCCAAAGGAGTCGGCGGCCCGCGCCTCTCTGGGATGATAGATCCCAGGAACTCCTATGTAAAATCCTTCTTCCTCTTCAATAAAAAGCAGATGTTTATAATTATAATACCCATGCAGCAGAAAGCTGTTATTAGCCAGATACCATTCCTTCCGCGGAAGCTCCATCAGATCTTCCCTGGACCCTTTCCGGTATCTGGGGCCAGCGGTTTCCTCCTGCATATATACATTTTCTTCTTCCGGCGTGACGACCATTTTCCCAGACTCTTCCTGCTCTCCACTGTCGGTTCCCACCGGAGTCTCTGTCTCTTCGCTGTCAGTTTCCACCGGAGTCTCCGCCTCTTCGCTGTCAGTTTCCATCAGAGTCTCTGCCTCTTCACTGTCAACCGCGGCAGGTTCCTCCGATTCTCTGTCATCGATTTCCGCAGGCGCTGCCGGAATCATTTTCTCTTCTTCCTCAGCCGGAAAGGGATGTACCTCTTTCTTTGGAGCCAGCCGCATTTGCTCGATCGGCAGATCCGATTCATCCCAGACTGCTCCGAATCTTCCCTGCTCGCCCGCATCCAATATGAGTCCCTTAACAGAATCAAATTCCGTATATTTTTCTATTTCCTCCCTGTCATATAAGAGCCGCACACTCAGAATCGACTGCACACCGTGCAGCTCTCCCATGGGAATTCCATAGCATTGCTTCCGTTTCATAAAAAAGAGGTACACACGAATATCCGCCTGTTTTAAAAATGTCCCTCTTCCATGAATCTGCAGCGTACCGTTTTCTTCGTTCTGATCTATTTTTACAAAACCCACATTACGGATTCTTCGTCCGTCCCGGTACTCAAACAGGTACCGAATCATATTTTCCAAAGGATTCTCCTCTCTCTTTTTCTATCAATATATTCAGGAGAATCTCAAAAAAGAACTATTCCATCATCGCATTCAGCTCCTGATACAAGCGCTTCGCATAGCTGTCCGTCATACCACAGATATAATCCGTTACCAACAGCAGCCGCAGATACAGCTTTTCTGTCTCATTCTTCCCTCCGGCCTGAAGCTGATATGCTTTTTTATAATTATCCGAAATAAAAGAAACCATTCTCTTATCCATCGGCCGCAGCGTATATTCTGTATCATAATAAATAATTGCATTAACAAAACGATCCAGCAAAAAGTTCAGAATGACCGATTCTGCTGCTTCCATTTTATAAATTGCTTCTGAAGAGAAAACGTACCGGTATGCCATATCGCCCAACAGGTTCAGCAATGGCTCGGCTGCTGTACCATAAAACAGATCTTCACAGTAGCTTCCTTCCATAATTGCATCGTAATGTTCCAGAAACCCCTCTGTTGCACGCTGAATGAAAAATGACTGCAATCTTACAATCCAGTTTTTCACTGCATATTCCTCCGGATTGCCGGCCGCTTTCTCCAGGCCGCGCTGATAATAATGCTCCAGCATTCCGGCCGGCAAAAATGAGTTCGCCGGTTCAGAAGCCTCCAGCCTTTCCAACTCTTTCTTCATCTGATGGTAAGAAATAAATCCTTTGATAAATGCATCTTCTATATCCGCTGTCAGATAGGCCAGATCGTCCGCCGCTTCCAGGATATACGTCAGCGGATGCCTGTTTTTCCTCGCACCCGTTGCAGTGGTTACTTCTCGGAATATCTCTTCATCCGCCAGATAGTATCCGATCTTTCTTTTCTTTACATCACAGGAATCCGGCTGCATTTCCAGAGAAGAACCTGGGTATTTGATAATCGTATTGAGCAGCGCATACGTCAGATTCATCCCGTTTTCATCTACCAGATAATGCAGCCTGGTTACCAGCCGCAATGCCTGTGCATTTCCCTCAAAATGATAAAAATCCTCCCTCATCTGGGGCGTCAGAATCTCTGCCAGCGGCCTGCCCTTCACCATAATTACCGCCAGATGCTTGCTAAACCACTCCCGGATCGCCTCTTCACCGAAATGTCCAAATGGGGGATTGCCTATATCATGGATCAATCCGGCACACTGCAGTATACTGCTGATCTCTTCTTTCATCCTGCCCGTAAACGCCGGGTCCTTTCCTTCCTCCAGAATCTTTTCGCCAATATTCTGTCCCAGGGACTTTCCAAAGGAAGACACCTCCAATGAATGGGTCAGTCGGGTTCTGATAAAATCACTCTTATCCAGCGGAAATACCTGTGTCTTATCCTGCAGACGCCGGAAGGACGCGCTTTCGATAATCCGGTGATAATCCTTTTCAAATTCACTTCGCAGATCCATGGAACCGTTCTGAGATGTCCCTGTCATTCTCCGCCTATGCCTGCATAGCAGCTGCTCCCATTGCATATCTCTGCACCTCCCTTATAAGCTCAAAAAGGTCCACTGGACCTTTTTATCACATGCTTAGCAACAACAATACCGCCAACCAACAAGACATGCCTGACCCTGTTTGGTTGACGGTACATTTCAGATTTCTTTCATACTCGTTCGCTTAATCCAGATAAATCGGCGGATCATAGTCTTTTCCGAGCATAGCTTTCTTTCTCTCCTGATATCCCAGGAATGCCCATTCTGTCATATCCGTCCACTTATGCTCACTGCGATCATAAACCTGCACATAACCGATTCTTTTCGGATGCATCCGGACACTGTTATTCTCATATTCTTTTCCGGTATACGGATTAATATCTCCTACTTCCTTCACCGGTTTCGGGATATCAGCCGTTCTTTCTTCCGGAGCTGCTTCCGCTTCCTGTGCCGGAGCTGCTTCTGGACTGCTCTCTTCCTGCACCTCCGCTGCAGATACCGTTTCCGCAGCCGCTTCCGCAACTGTATTTTCTGCTTCTTTGATCTCCGGTACAGGCTGCTCCGTATGTTCCGCCTCTGCTGCCGGGTTTTCTTCCTCCGTCCGCTTCAAAATCGGTTTTTTAATATATTCCTTAACGACATTGGCGGTTGGTTTCCATCTGCTCTCCTCCGGCATCGGCTTTCCCGTCCGTGCTGCTTCTCTGCGTGCCTCCCGGAGTGCGTCCGTATTGATGTATCTGACCGTACGTCCCGGTGCTGCTTCCTTTACCGGTTCCGCATCCTTTCCTTCCTGTTCTTTGGCGATTTCATCCTCCATATCCATCAGCTCACCGACCGTAATATCCCGCTCGGTTGTATGACCCTGTCTACGCTTTCCGGAACCGGCTACAATGAGACGCTGCTTTCCGCTCTCCGGTCTCTCCTCCGGTTTTTCAGCTGTTTCCGTTCCCTCATCCGTTCCCAGAATGCTCAGTTGGAACGGGCATCCCAGAATCTCCGCAATCATACGCATATCCTGTTCCTGAAAGTTATCCCTTCCCAGGCGCTGTGTCAGATTCTGCCGGGACATTTTCTTCCCGGTCCGCTCTTCAATTGTCTCTGCCAGCTCTTTAATCGTCATACCTTTTCGGCTCAACACAATCTTAACTTGTTCCCCAAATGTCAAACTTAACATCGCCATTTTCCTCCTTATGTAATTATTTTACCCCAAAAATTTATATGGAAACTTTTTAATTTCTACATAAACCTAATATTTTCCTTAATATATTTTAGCAAATCACTTTTCATTCGTCAATCCACTATACCCGAGTTTCTAGTATACTTCCCCCAGATATTCTTCCAAAGTCAGTCCGGAAGCCTGTATCTTCTGCGCATACTCTTTCCCTACATACCGATAATGCCATGCTTCATAGATAATTCCCGTCGCAGACTCCTTATCTGCCGGATACCTGAGGATAAAACCATACTCTGCGCAATGTGCCTGCAGCCACTGTGCGGTCGCTGTATTCGCCTGTTCCGCATCCAGCCCCGTATAACTGTTATCGACAATATCCACCGCCAGCCCCAGGCCATGCTCGCTGGTACCCGGAAGTGCTACTTCCTTGCAGGTATTCTGATAAGCAGTCCAATAATCTGCCCCCTGCTCCATCCAGCTTTGTACCGTATCATTAAATACCTGCGCCTGCCGCTCTATGGAACGATACGCTGATAAGAGATAGGGATTGATTCCATCCGCTCTGGCCGCTGCCAGCATGGCATTCAGTTCTTCCGCAATCCGTGCATCCACAGATAACCCATTTTCAACTTCCGTCAGTTCAGGAACGTATCCCTCTTCCATCGAATGAACCGTATTTACCAGCGTCATATTCCAGGGGATACCATCCTGAAACTCCTCCAGCCGCTTTCTGGTCTCCTCATCATTGATCACTCCGGAATCCTGCAGCAGCTGATTGGCCGCCTGCAGCTCTTCCTGCGTCGCCTCCAGCTTCTTCTCCGCATCGGTAATGGCCTTCTTTGCTGTCCTCTCGGCTGACTTTCTGCCAATCGATTTTCCGGCAAAACCCCCTCCGACACTTCCTAAAATTAGAAAAATCACACTAAAAAAGAGAAGTCTTCTCTGTGCCGGCCGCATTCTTCTCCATGCCCGCCGTATTCTTTTCCGCATTATGCTAAAACACATTATCAATTTCTTCATCTGTCTATTACCCCTTATGGTTTGATTTACAAGTAAACTCTCCTGATCTCCTCCGTAAATGTATCTGCATCTGCACAGACAGCGATTCTGGCCGGTATTCCCTCTATATAATATTCCCGATAGAAATACGCCCCTGGAATCTCTTTGGGCTTCCATGTAAGAACAGGTCCTTCCGCTTCCATCCGTATCTCAAATGCATTCATGGGCAGCTTCATCCCCAGCCTGGTTGCCTTCATAAAGCTTTCCTTCAGTACCCAGTATCGATAAAACATTTCTGTTCTCTTCTCTTCCTGACTGATACCGGATATAAGGCGATACTCCTGTCCGGTAAAAAAACGGCGTGCCACGACTTCATGGCAGCCCTTTATTACCTCTATATCACACCCCAGATGCATGCAGCTGCTGCCTCTTCTATCCTCTACGGAACAAAGCGCATACTTTCCGGAATGTGACAGATTATACTTAAAATCCGATCCCAGTCCATAATATCTGCGCATTCGTGTTAAAAGAATTCCTGCCCCGATACTCTGGAGCTTTCCTTCGACTGATTTGATTTTTTCCGCTTTCTCCTGTCGTCCTGCTCCAAGGACCGTATCCAGGCCCAGCTCTTTCATATATTGCTCCAGAATTTCACTGTCCCACAGGGAGGAAATATCTGCTATCCATGTCTGAATCATTATAACTGCCTTATCGTCCTGTCTGTTTGTTATCTATTTTTCAATCCTTTAAATTGTATCATAACCTTAGTTTCTGTGCAAGAGTACGGTTACTGCTATTCCTTATGATACAAAAAAACACCGTCCCCGACTCATAACTGATGTCAAAAACAGTGCTTCTTTAAATGCGCCATCAGGGACTCGAACCCTGGACAAATAGATTAAGAGTCTACTGCTCTACCAACTGAGCTAATGGCGCGTATTTAATTGGTGTTCCGTAACACAAAAACTATTATATATGATTCTTTTAAAAAATGCAAGAGGTTTTTCACATTTTTTCAAATTTCTTCCTTTCATCCTTCCGTTTAAAAGTTTGCTGAAACTCTTGACCTTAAAGTCGAGTTTAATGTTATACTATTTTTAATTTATAACATTACACTGGATGAAGAGAAGGAGGATATCATGGAATACAGAAAACTCCCACATGGAGAAGAAAAATTAAGTACAATCGGGTTAGGGTTAGGAAATATCCATCTTGCCTCTGATCAGGAAATCGAAGAGACATTCCATTACGCAATCGAAAATGGCATCAATTTCTTTGATATGTGCTGCGGACGGGTTGGAGTATATGAAGACTTTGGCCGTGCAATTTCAGGCAAGCGCAAAAAGGTCTATACACAAATGCACTTTGGCGCTGTCTATGAAAAAGACACGTATGGACTCAGCCGTAATCTTGATCTGATTAAATACTCATTTGAAAAAGTACTTAAGGCTGCCAATATGGATTATACCGATTTTGGATATATCCAAGAATTCTGTTGTAAAAATGGTGTAGTCTCTTTCCGGGCTACACCATTTTCTTTAAAACACCTCTTTCCGCATTAAAATCTGTTCCTTCACTGCCCGATATTTCTTTTCCGGAACCGGCAGGCAAGTACCGTCAAAAAGCTTTACCTCATACCTCCGGATGGCTTCTACAGCATCTGCATTTACAATAAAACTTCTATGAATCTGAATAAACTGTTCACTCAAAAGCTCCCCTATTCTCTGCATAGAGGTGCGTACCGCAATCGTCTTATGCAGGCAATGAATATAGCTTCTGGACTGCAGCGCTTCGATATAACATATCTGCTTTTCCCAGATAAACACTTCCGTACCATTTACCGCATGAACAGACAGAGAACGACTCTTCCGCTCTTTGTTCCATACAGCCTGTACACGCCGTATCTTCCATTCCTGCCCCAGCCGTTCCCACAGCAGCAGAACATTCCAGCCTTTCTTCTGCTCCCCTTTCCCGGAGCGCTCCTCCATCAATACATTTCCTTCCACGACTGCCGTATTCACATCCCTGCATAGCAGTCTGAATTCCTTTTCTTCTATCTGGCTGTATGCTGCATACTGCAATACCTCTCCGGTTCCTCTGATGGCCGCCTCCGGATGAAGCAAGCCGGAAACCTCCCACGTTTCTCCTCTCATATAGGATTCCAAAAACCTCCTGCTTAACCTCACCATACTACTTGTATCCACTTTTCTCACTCCGTACCTTTCGCCTATCTGTACCGGAGAAACCTTATATTGACATTATAGATTAGAATTACTCCATTTGATGGCTGGCAGACGTTATTCGACCTTTTTCTTACGTCATTCGCCAAAAATCATTGTTTTTCCCATGCAATCTACTAAAATGAAAATCAGCAGAAATTTTTTGACACATTCTGACGTTTTCTGACAATGCATTTCTCACAAATCCACTTCTTTTCCATTCGGAGCTTATGATTACGAAATCCACACAACCGGATTGATTTCTGCACACAAAAGGTCCCTGCATATACTACAGTATTATACTGCCTTGCAGGGACCCTCTTTCTTCTATTCTGTAATTGTTTCGCCGTTCAATACCTGTTTCATTTTCTGTGAAATCTGAGCCACACTGTTCTCATCCGGCCACATAACATAAACCTGCATAGAGCCCATCGAGAAACAGGTGGTTTTATCACCGGTCCCAACTGCATTGGTAGATACAATATTCCAGGAAGCATTGTCATTTAACTGCATTTTAATCAGACTTGCCATCTCTTCCTGTGTCATATTGGTTTCCATGCTGTCGCTGACCTGCGCCAGAAGTTCATTTGCATGCGTTAAAACTGCCGGTGTCATAGCCTTCCGAATCATTGCAGTTAAAACTGCCTCCTGATTTTTTCCACGCTGATTATCTCCGGCCTCAAAGCTGTAACGCTCTCTTGCAAATGCAAGAGCCTGCTCACCATTCATATGGTTCATACCCTTGTTAAAAGAACATCCTCTCGCTTCAAATGCGTACTCTGAATAGACATCAATGCCTCCCAGCGTATCTACCATTTTTATCAGGGATGTAAAATTCACTCTTGCATAATACTGAATATCGATTCCATATAATTCTCCCAGCGTATCCATTGATACATCCACGCCATAGATTCCCGCATGTGTCAGCTTATCCCGGAGTCCTCCGGATACATTCGGCAGCGGTACATAATAATCTCTCGGTGTGGTTGTCAGAAGAATCTGCTTTGTCTTCGTATTGACCGTTGCAATGATATTTACATCGCTTCGGCTGTTTGTTGTGATCGGTCCGGATACGTCAATACCACTGATATAAAAGCTGAAGGTATCCTGACTGTACGGCTGCGCATCATCGACAACCGTATTCTCCTTTTCCAGATTCAGCTTTGTATCTATACCATACTGGTACAAAATCTTTACCTGGTCTGTATAGCCTTCAATCGCCTCATTCAGGATCCCATCAAATGCTTCATTATAAATTGCTGCTTCAATTTCACCCTTTAAAAGAGCCTGTGCCAGATCCTGCACGCTTGCATAATCTGTTATATTGATCTCACGGCCAACAACCTCCTGAATCTTATCCACCATCAGGTTGGTATTATCCTGATCTGCTGCCGTCTGCTTACCGAAGCGATAATTTCCCGCTTCTTTTAACTCGGTTGCCGTACAGCTTTGCTTTACTACAACGACCATATTATCCGTCTTATAAGTAGCTCCGCCGATCTTCTGCATAGCGCTGTCCGCACGCAGCAGGTAAAAAATGCCGGTCAGACATCCAATAGATACCAGCACACTGATCACAATACCACCCAGATATGCTTTATTTTTCAGGAACTGCAGGCCAAACGCTCCTGCCAGCAGCACCAAAAGTATGACTCCTGCCAGAATCTGATATTTCAGCGGAACCATTCCGCCGGTGTAAATGACCCCCATCAGGGTAGCACTGAAAATCAGCTGAATGACGCAAATCAGTTTCCCTACCATGTTTCTTTTCATCATTTTATCAACCTCTGTTAATTCACTTTCTGTTCCTCAGGTGTATATTCCGTCTTCAATATGGCTGCAGAATGGGATCCCATTACAAGAACAACCTCACCATTTTCCACCAGATACTTTTCATATGTGGTTGTATATCCATTTTCATACGTGTAAATCAGGCGGAACATCGTGCTCTTACTGGGAACCTCTGCCCTCCATACCGGAATCGTTACTTCCTGCAGCTTCTCCCCATTATTCAGTATTACGACGATCTGTTCATCGCCAAGGAATCTGGCGAAGGACAAAATCGCATCATTCCATGTCAATAGCTGCAGCGATCCATACCGCAGGGACGGATAATTCTTATGAATCCAGATCATTTCCCGATGGAATTCGATCATCCTTTTATCCTCATGCCCCCATGGATACGTACGCCGGTTATCCGGATCCGTAAACCCGCATACGCCTGCTTCATCACCATAATACAGGGTCGGGGCTCCTATCCATGTCATCTGCAGCACAACGGCTTCACGCATCACTGCAGGATTGACTCCTGTATTGGCTGCCTCCGGTCCAAGGTGCTGTACCCTTCCGACTTTATGATTCGTCCGGGTCAAAAATCTGGAATGATCATGGTTGGACAGCTGGTTCATCGCCGTAAAAAGCGACGGTGTCAGCATATTGCACATATGATGATTCATGGCCCCGACAAAATTATCGGAATTACAATACAGATCCTCCCTGTACTCATCACTATGCTTTTCCATTCCCGTCAAAAACCAGGTCACCGGCTCCATGAATGCGTCATAGTTCATGACTGTGTCCCATTCATCCCCCTGAAGCCATTCCTTCGGATCTCCATAATGCTCTGCCAGTATAATGGCGTCCGGATTCGCTTCCTTAACTGCTTTTCTGAATTTTTTCCAGAAATAATGATTATATTCATTTGTTTTTCCCAGATCCGCTGCTACATCCAGCCGCCATCCATCCGCACAGAATGGTTCAGAAACCCATTTCCGTCCAACATCCAGAATATAGTTTTCCAGCTCTCTGGACTTTTCATAATTCAGCTTCGGCAAAGTATTATGCCCCCACCAGCCTTCATAATTATCATTGTCCGGCCAGTTTTCCTGCTCCGTACTATAGAAATTGAAGTAATTCCGATAACGGCTTTTCGACGATACATAAGCTCCCGGCTCATAATTTCCTGACGCCTCATAAAAATGTTCCCGATCCATCCATTTATTGAAGGATCCGCAATGGTTGAATACACCATCCAGAATCACCCTCATACCACGTGCATGAATCTCCTGAATCAATTCAATCAGATATTGATTGCTTGCTTCCAGATTCTCTTTGCTCGTCGTGCGGATCCGGTATCGGCTGGCAGAACGATTATTTGCCACATACTCCGAAAGCAGTTCTCCTTCATCTTTGACAATCACTCCATAATGCGGATCCACATAATCATAATCCTGGGTATCATACTTATGATTGGACGGAGAAACAAAAATCGGATTAAAGTAGATCACCTCTACCCCCAGTCCTTGCAGATAATCCAGCTTATCCCTTACTCCCTTCAGATCGCCCCCATAGAATTCTCTGACGTCCATACTAGCCGGATATTGGTTCCAGTTTTCTACCCGGACCGATTTATCTCCCAGATAGATGTATTCTCCGGTCAGCACGTCATTTTGGAAATCTCCATTGCAGAAACGATCCAGAAAGATCTGATACATCACGGCGCCCTTTGCCCATTTCGGAGTAGAAAAGCCTGGTACAATCACAAAATTGTAATTCGAAATCACTTCCGCAGATACTCCGCATCGATTATAGTATACAACTTCATCCTCTTTCCTGATCTCGAAATAATATTGAAATGCCTCTTTACCCAGCTGATAACTTACAGCATAATAGTCAAATAACCCCTTACTGCTTTCCTTCCGCATCGGATATCGGGCCGTATCAGTCACAAGCCAGACGCTGTCAGCATCTTCTCTGGCAGTCCGGAAACGGATGGCAATCATAGCATCCGCTTCCGGTTCTCCCGGCTCGATATAAGCCGGCGTCCCGTCGCTAAACAATGCATCTCTATTCATACATTATCCCTCTGTCTGTATTCTATTATCAAATAAAGCTTCGAATTCCTCTCTAGTAATCTTCTCCTTCTCCAGCAGCAGCTGTGCACAGGAATGAAGTACATCATTATATTCCTTCAGAAGGCTTCTGGCACGATCATAGCATTCATCTATGATTCGCTTTACTTCATTGTCAATTTCACCCGCAATTTTCTCCCCATAGCCACGGGAGGTATGCGCCAGATCTCGTCCGATAAAGACTTCGTCGCTGTCATTATCATAACTGATCAGCCCCAGTCTTTCTGACATACCGTATTTCATCACCATGGCTCTTGCCGTTCCGGTTGCATCCTTAATATCCTGAGAAGCCCCGGTTGTAATATCATCAAAGATCTCTTCCTCTGCTACACGGCCTCCGAGCGCAACAATAATATTCTGCAGCATCTTTCCTTTTGTATTAAACATCTCATCCTTTTCCGGAAGCGGCATAGTATACCCTGCTGCTCCGACTCCTGTAGGAATGATAGATACACTGTAAACCGGCCCTACATCCGGAAGGACGTGAAACAAAATAGCATGACCGGCTTCGTGATATGCCGTAATCCGCTTTTCCTTCTCGGAGATCACACGGCTCTTCTTCTCGGTTCCCAGACCTACCTTTACAAAAGAATGCCGGATATCCGCCTGCGTCAGATACATTCTTCCGCCCTTTGCCGCCAGAATCGCCGCCTCATTTAAGAGGTTCTCCAGATCCGCTCCGGTAAATCCTGCCGTAGTCTGGGCAATCTGACGTAAATCCACGTCATCGCCCAGCGGTTTGCCTTTTGCATGCACCTCCAGGATCTCTTCCCGGCCCTTCACATCCGGTCTTCCGACTACAACCTTCCGGTCAAAGCGCCCCGGACGCAGAATCGCAGGATCCAGAATATCCACACGATTTGTTGCTGCCATTACGATAATTCCCTCGTTTACGCCGAATCCATCCATCTCAACCAGCAGCTGGTTCAGTGTCTGTTCTCTCTCGTCATGGCCGCCGCCCATACCGGTTCCCCGGCGTCTTGCTACCGCATCAATTTCATCAATAAATATGATACAAGGGGCGTTCTTCTTCGCATCTTCAAATAAATCTCTGACTCTGGAAGCACCGACTCCGACGAACATCTCTACGAAATCTGAACCGGAAATAGAGAAGAACGGCACCCCTGCCTCGCCGGCAACTGCTTTAGCCAGAAGGGTTTTACCGGTTCCCGGAGGTCCTACCAGAATCACGCCCTTCGGGATTCTGGCTCCAACCTGCGTATATTTTCTGGGATGCTTCAGGAAATCTACGATTTCCTCCAATTCTTCCTTTTCTTCACGTAATCCGGCTACCCTGGCAAAGGTTACTTTCCTGTCTTTATCCGTGCTCATTTTTGCACGGCTTTTGCCAAAATTCATGGTCTTTGCATTCGATCCGCCGCCGGCCTGCCGATTCAGCAGAAGAAACAGGATCAATACTGTCACAACGGAAAGCCCTACCGGCAACAGCGTGGTAAGCATCCAGTTATCCTGCGGTACATCTCCCAGCTGATAGGAAATATGATACTTATCCAGCTCTTCCTGAAGCGCATTTACATCCGATACATAAAGCACCCGGGTCTCTCCGGCAGCTCTCATCGTAAATATTGCTTTTCCGGTCGGCACAGCCTTATTCTGCTGAATCACTGCGGAGAGAATTTCCCCATTCTCCGCTGCAGTCTGATATTCCTGATAGCTGTACTCTCTCTGGCGGTTCTGTGCCTGGTTCGTAAACCAGAACACCATAAACACAATGATTAAAAACATGATGAAGGTAGCTCCGCCCAGCCCTTTATTTTTTCTATTTTCCAAAACTTAAGCTCCTCCTTGCCCGTTTACTGCTACTCTACGCCCTCAATGATCCCGATATATGGCAGATTCCGATATTTCTGCGCATAATCCAGACCATATCCGACTATAAATTCATCCGGAATTTCAAATCCGGTATAATTCACATCCACTTTTTTCACGCGGCGTTCCGGTTTATCCAGAAGAGTGCACAGACGCATACTGTTCGGATGTCTTCTTTCCAGGATTTCGATCAGATGGGACAGAGTCCTTCCGGAATCAATGATATCCTCTACAATCAGAACATCTTTTCCTTCCAGGGATTCATCCAGATCCTTCGCGATCTTAACGACACCGCTGGAGGATGTCCCGTCCCCATAGCTGCTGACGCTCATAAAATCCATGGAAACCGGCACTGTAATCCTCTTCGCCAATTCACACATAAAAAATACTCCACCCTTTAATACGCAAATCATATGCACCTGCTTTCCCGCATAGTCCTCACTGATCCTTGTAGCAAGCTCCCGCACTCTTTTGTCCACTTCTTCTTCAGAATACAATACTCTAATTGTCTCTGCCATGTTCTTCTCCTCCGTATATTGAAATTTCCAGTATCGATCTGGTCTGCTCCGTGATCCTGGCCGTATGTCCCATCCGGTACCCGATTACCCACAGGATCTGACTTTCCTTTGCGATCAGCCAGATCTGATCCCGCTTTTGGTGCGGAATCTTTTCATTAATAAAAAAAGTTTTCAATTTCTGCCTGTTCCCGGCCGTATCAATTACAAGATAATCGCCCGGCCGCCTGGTTCGAACTTCTACAGTATCCTTTATTATATCATAATCAAACCATTTCGTATA
>DNJM01000124.1:2975-5183 GCA_003489085.1 Lachnospiraceae bacterium | reverse complement strand
ACATCAAACAGCCATCTTGCCTCCATAACCTCAAGCCCTTTATTGACCATTGAGGCGGAATCGATCGTGATCTTGCGCCCCATCGCCCAGTTCGGATGCTTCAGCGCATCCTCAACGCGGACGTTTTTCAGCTCCTCATACGTCCTTCCCCGGAACGGCCCGCCCGACGCCGTCAGCAGAATCTTCTCAATCTGACGCCCGTCCTCGCCATTCAATGACTGGAAAATCGCGCTGTGCTCGCTGTCAACCGGCAAAATGCGGATATTGCACTCCTTCGCGAGCGGCATGATGAGGTGTCCCGCCGTCACGAGCGTCTCCTTATTCGCAAGCGCGATATCCTTTCCTGCGCGGATCGCCTCGATCGTCGGCACAATTCCGATCATCCCGACAATCGCCGTCACCAGAATTTCGGACTCCGGCTGTATGGCTGCTTCCAGAAGACCTTCCATCCCACATGCAATCCGCACCGGAAGATCCTTCGTACGGCTTTTTAACTCTGCTGCTTTCTCCTCCGACCAGACCGCTGCCAGTACAGGACGGAATTCCCGGATCTGCTCTTCCAGAAGCTGAATGTTATTTCCCGCTGCCAGCGCCGTTACCTGGATATCCTTCTGCTCCCGGACTACTTCCAGGGTCTGCGTGCCAATGGAACCGGTAGAGCCCAAAATCGCTATTTTTTTCATATCTGCTATACTCCTTTGTCCACCCTGCTATTTCATCAAAAATACAGCCATATAATAGATGACCGGCGCAGTAAAAATCACACTGTCAAACCGATCCAGAATACCACCATGTCCCGGAATCAGTTTTCCATAGTCCTTAATATCATGATTCCTCTTAATAGCAGACGCTGCCAGATCACCGATCATAGAAATCAGTCCGCCTGCTGCACCAATCAATGCATAATGTACCGGATCTGCTGCGACTCCCGCAAAATGCTTCACTGCAACCGCATAAATGGCCCCGATCAATGCTGCACCTGCCACACCTCCAACTGCCCCTTCTACGGATTTTTTCGGACTTAAACGCGGCGCCATCTTATGCTTTCCAATCAGGACACCGACACAGTATGCGCAGGTATCGCATCCCCAGGAACAAATAAACACCAGCCACACCAGAAATGCTCCCTGAGCAAGCATCCGGGTCTGATACACGTAAGACAACATCCCGGCCACATAAAAAACGCCGAAAAATACAAGCATAATCTGATCTGCATGATATTTGGGATACGTAAATACATATACGGCCATCAGCCCAATCAACAGCGCAATTGTCAGAAGTGTCAGTGCCTCTTTATGCCCGGTCCACAATAAAGCATAATAAGCTGCCGCTCCAACATATCCTACGCCTCCCAGAAGGCTTTTATGCACGTCTACAATCTTATACAATTCGCTCATACCAATTAAGCTTATGGCAAGCAGCGTGGCAAACAGAATGCTTCCTCCGCTGATTACAGTAACAAGTGCAATGATTACCAGCAGAATTCCGCTGATTAAACGTGTTTTAAACATCTATTCTTCCCCCTTTATACCACCATAACGTCGGTCTCTCTGATTATACTGTTCAATTGCCTTCTGCAGATCCTCTTTGGAAAAATCAGGCCAGGGAACCTCTGTAAAATAGAATTCCGTATACGCCAACTGCCAAAGCAGATAATTGGACAGCCGTAATTCTCCGCTGGTACGGATCAGCAGATCCGGATCCGGAATATCGTGAGTATCCAGATACTGCTCAAACGTCTCTTCGCTGATCTGCTCCGGTTCCAACCGTCCTTCTTTGATATCCCGGACCATTTTTCTCATGGCCCGCAGCATCTCGTCCCGGCTGCCGTAATTAATGGCAATCTGAAAGTTCAGTCCGTCATTATTCTTTGATGCTTCCTCCAATTCCAGAATCCGCTCCCGGATATCTGCATCCAGCCTGCTGATATCCCCTATCACCCGCACCCGCATCCGGTTTTTCTCTGCGGTTTTCAGACAGGTTTTCATGTAATTCCGAAGCAGCTTCATCAGTGCATCTACCTCGCTCTTTGGACGATTCCAGTTCTCCGTGGAAAATGCATAAACGGTCAGATATTTGATCCCCATTCTATAAGCATCTTCGCAGATTCTCTCTACATTCTTACTTCCCTGTGCATGACCGTAATTGCGCGGCATTCCCTTCGCCTTCGCCCATCTTCCGTTTCCGTCCAGAATAATCGCCACATGC
>DNJM01000124.1:1684-2689 GCA_003489085.1 Lachnospiraceae bacterium | reverse complement strand
CCGTCCAGAATAATCGCCACATGCTGTGGTATATTCATGCAAATCTCCTCCTTATGCGAATAAGGATAAGCCCGTAACAGCTTATCCTTATGATTCTGTAACTTTTATACGGTCATGACTTCCTTCGTCTTTACTTCTACCGCTTTGTCTATTTCCTTGATATACTTATCCGTCATCTTCTGCAGATCATCTTCCATATCCTTGATCTCATCCTCGGAAATCTCGGAGCCTTTCAGTTTCTTAAATGCATCATTGCCATCCCGGCGGATATTACGTACAGCCACCTTGGCTGCCTCACCCTTCTTCTTAACATCCTTTGCCAGATCCTTACGGCGTTCCTCTGTCAGTTCCGGGAAAATCAGCCGGATACAGCTTCCATCGTTCGTTGGGTTGATCCCCAGATCCGATATCTGAATCGCCTTCTCGATCACCTTGATCATTTTCTTCTCCCAGGGCTGAATCTGAATGATACGAGGCTCCGGAACAGATACATTTGCCACCTGCTGAATCGGTGACGGCGTTCCATAATACTCTACCATAATCCGATCAAGTACATGCGGATTGGCACGTCCGGCACGTATCGTAGCCAGCTCACTGTCCAGGCTGTGCATCGTCTTTGTCATTTTCTCGTCGTATACTTTCAGTCTTTCATTCATAATGGTATCCTCCATTTATTCATTTTTAAACAGTCACCTTCGTGCCTGTAAATGTTCCTTTCATAGTCTCTACAATACTGTTCTCCTCATTCAATCCGAATACCAGCATCGGCATATGATTCTCTTTGCAGAGAATGGATGCGGTCATATCCACAGCTGCCAGTCCCTGTGCCACCACCTCATCAATTGAAATCTCATCATATTTCTTCGCTTCCGGATTCACCTTCGGATCGCTGTCATAAATGCCGTCAATCGCCTTTGCCAGCAGCATCGCATCTGCCTCGATCTCTATCGCATGCAGCACCGCGCCGGTATCTGTCGAAAAATAAGGATGCCCTGTTCCGCCTGC
>DNJM01000124.1:0-1378 GCA_003489085.1 Lachnospiraceae bacterium | reverse complement strand
CCTGTTCCGCCTGCGAAGAAAATCACCTTCCCCTCTTCCAGTGCCTGCACCGCACCATCCTTTGAGAACAATGTCGTAAATGCACCGCACACAAACGGTGTGAAAATCTCCGTCTTCATACCGACATGACGGAAAATCTCCGATACATACAGACAGTTCATCACCGTAGCCAGCATTCCGATCTGGTCTGCTTTCACCCGATCGATGGTCTCACTGGTTCTGCCTCTCCAGAAATTTCCTCCGCCGGTTACAATGGCTACCTGAATGCCATCCTCCACCAGTTCTTTCACCTGCTTTGCCACACCGATACAGGTGGCCTCGTCAAAGCCATGCTTTTTATCTCCTGCCAGCGCTTCTCCGCTGAGTTTTAACAATACTCTTTTCATGAGATTTCTGCTCCTTATTCTAATACTCTCTGATCTTCCCCGCTTTCTTTCTGCCTGAAGAACAGGCATTCCTGCACGGGCAATCCATAATTGTATTTATTATAGCATACCTGTTTTTAAAATGGAATATTGATTTACTCTTTATCTCTGTCCACCCGTTCCAGTAGTTCACGGAAGGTATGCTGTGGATATATCGATCGATTCCTGTTACATGCATAAGCCACACTGCTTACCAGAAAAAAGTAAGGGAAAAAATGCCATCCGAAGATCTCTGCACCGACTACAACGGAAGCAAAGAAGGTATTCGTTCCGGCCCCAAATACGGCGGCATATCCAAGCATAGCAGCAAAAGCGGGCGGCATTCCCATTGCCCCTCCCAGGACAGCACCCAGTGTGGCACCAATTGCGAACATCGGTGCAACCTCGCCTCCTACAAAACCACCGGCGATACATAGTGCCGTAAAGAAAAGCTTTGCCAGGAAATCCCATGCATAAACAGTACCCTTTCCTCCTACAGCAGCTTCGATCAGCTCTTCTGAGGCTCCTGCATACCGACCATAACCGCAAAGCAGAAGCAATACAGCAGCGACTGCACCTACTATTGCAATACGTACCAATGAATTTTTCAGCTTTTCTCCGAAATATCCCTTCAGTCTCCGGATCGTCTGGGAGAAGAGATAGCCTGTCATACCACAGGCAATTCCCAGCACAATCAAACGGCTTACCAGCGGAATGTCAAATGCACCAATCGACGCAATATCTGCATGAAATTTTTCCATTCCAAGCAAACCGCTGGTCAGATTTGCCGAAAAAGCCGCTGCCATCACCGGAATCAACGCATCAATTTCCAGCATGCCGATTCCAAACAATTCCAAAGCAAAGCAGACTGCTGCCAACGGTGTTCGAAATAATCCGGCAAAGCCGGCAGCCACACCAGCTACCAGAAGTGTCTTACCGGCACCGCGCACCGGAATCCGTTT
Organism: Lachnospiraceae bacterium; assembly: GCA_003489085.1. Taxonomy (GTDB): domain Bacteria; phylum Bacillota; class Clostridia; order Lachnospirales; family Lachnospiraceae; genus DNJM01. Next base: position 12 of record DNJM01000124.1, on the reverse strand, counting down.
ACCGATATTATA
>DNJM01000028.1:5912-11608 GCA_003489085.1 Lachnospiraceae bacterium | reverse complement strand
AAACAGCCGGATCTGAACTGGGACAATCCGAAGGTGCGGGATGAAGTATTTGACATGATGGACTGGTGGTGCCGGAAGGGAATCGATGGTTTCCGTATGGATGTCATCAGCATGATTTCCAAGGAGCCGGGTCTGCCGGACGGAGAAAGGCGGGAAGGTGCTCTGTATGGCAATTTTGGCCCACACGTAGAGCATGGTCCTCATGTACATGAGTATCTGCAGGAAATGAACCGTCGTGTACTGTCCAGATACGATCTGCTGACTGTTGGCGAGACGGCCGGTGTTACGGTGGAAGAAGCGAAGAAATATGCATCTGCAGACGGAACAGAGCTGAGCATGGTATTTCAGTTCGAGCATGTGAATCTGGATGCCAGACCGGGATTCGGCTGGGAGAAAATGAATCTGGTGGAATTAAAGCGGATCATGTCGAAATGGCAGACCGAGCTTTATGGAGAGGCCTGGAACAGTCTGTACTGGTGCAACCATGACCAGCCCAGAATGGTATCCCGAATCGGGGATGACAGCTCCAGGTACCGTGAACTGACGGCCAAAACACTGGCAACCAGTCTGCATATGATGCAGGGGACACCGTATGTGTATCAGGGAGAAGAGCTGGGCATGACGAACGTACCATTTGAAAAGCTGGAGGATTATCGTGATATCGAGAGCTTAAATATGTATCGCCAGGAAGTGGAAGGCGGCAGAGTCTCCCATGATGTTATGATGAACTACCTGCGCCATAAGAGCCGTGATAACTCCAGAACACCGGTTCAATGGGATGACAGCGAAAATGCCGGCTTTACGACAGGCACGCCGTGGATTATGGTCAATCCGAATTATACGGAGATTAATGCAAAGGAGCAGATGGCGCGTCCGGATTCGGTATTTCATTATTATCAGAAACTGATCCGGCTGCGGAAGGAATACGATATCATTCCATATGGACGGTATGAATTATTGCTGCCGGAGGATCCGGATCTTTGGGTATAAACCAGAACTCTGGAAGAGAAGACGCTTCTGGTACTCTGTAACTTCTCTGAAGCAGAGCACCAGGTAATGCTGCCGGAAGGGCTGTGTGCCAAGAAGGGACGCATCCTGATTGGAAATTATAAGGATCAGAAGCCTGCACAGGAGATTCTCCTTCGTGCATATGAGTCCATGGTTATCTATTTTGAATAAACGGATAAAAATGTAAAAAGAGAGGGAAGAATGGAAATGACAGAGAAGGAAAGAATGCTGTCCGGACAGCTATATATTGCGGATGACGAAGAACTGGCGGCGGATATGCAGCGTTCCAGACGTCTGACCAGACTGCTTAATGCTACAACGGAAGAGCAGAGGGAATATCGGATACAGCTTTTTAAAGAACTCTTTGGAACGACCGGTGAGAATCTGTGGGTAGAGCCGCCGTTTCACTGTGATTATGGAAGCCACATTCATGTAGGGGAGAATTTCTATGCCAATTATGACTGCCTGATTCTGGACGTATGCGATGTTACAATCGGCAATAACGTCTTTTTCGCACCGCGGGTTAATATTTATACGGCGGGCCATCCAATCGATGCGGAGGTGCGGAACCAACAGCTGGAATTCGGCAAGAAGGTTTCCATTGGAAATGATGTCTGGATCGGCGGCAACACGATTATCAATCCAGGGGTACACATTGGAGACAATGTGGTGATCGGCTCCGGATCTGTCGTGACAAAGGATATTCCTTCCGGTGTTGTTGCTGCAGGGAATCCCTGTCGGGTGATTCGTGAAATTACGGAGAAAGACAGAGAATACTGGCTCCGGCAGGCAGAAATTTACCGGGAGAGTAAATAAGAAGCATATTTGTTAAAAATATAACTTATTTGGGAATACACCTTGAAACGGCTGGTAAAATCATGTAGAATGGGAAAGTGGAAAGAGCATGTGATAGAAACGACTTTTAAAATAAACATATTGAAGGAGAAGAATGAACATGAGCAAAAAACCTACCGTATTAATGATTTTAGATGGCTATGGTCTGAATGAGGATAAAAAAGGAAATGCCGTGGAAGAAGCAGCTACGCCGGTGATGGATCAGCTGATGAAGGAATACCCATTTGTCAGAGGGAATGCAAGTGGTATGGCAGTTGGGCTTCCGGAAGGTCAGATGGGAAATTCCGAGGTGGGGCATTTGAATATGGGTGCCGGACGTATCGTATACCAGGATCTGACCAAGATTACGAAATCCATTCAGGATGGTGATTTCTTTAAAAATGAAGCACTTCTGGCAGCATGTGCCAATGTAAAGGCAAATGACAGTGCCCTGCATATGTACGGACTGGTTTCCGATGGTGGTGTACACAGCCATAATACGCATATCTATGGCCTGTTGGAGCTGGCGAAGCAGCAGGGAATTTCCAAGGTCTATGTACACTGCTTCCTGGACGGACGGGATACGCCTCCGGCTTCCGGCAAGGACTATGTAGCAGAGCTGGAAGCAAAGATGCAGGAGATCGGTGTCGGCGAAGTGGCAACCGTCATGGGACGCTACTATGCGATGGATCGGGATAATCGCTGGGATCGTGTGGAAAAAGCTTATAATGCCATGGTAAAAGGGGAAGGGGTACAAGCAGAGTCCGCAACAGGTGCCATTCAGGCGTCCTATGATGCAGAAAAGACGGATGAATTCGTACTGCCGACCGTAATCGAAAAGAACGGTGCACCGGTTGCGACGATCCGGAACAACGATTCCATCATTTTCTTCAATTTCCGCCCGGACCGTGCCAGAGAGATCACCAGAACCTTCTGTGATGAGGCATTCAATGGATTTGAACGTGGAGAGAGAATCAAAACAACTTATGTATGCTTTACGGAGTATGATGTAACAATTGAAAATAAACTGGTAGCATTCCATAAAACGGAAATTACGAATACATTTGGCGAGTTCCTGGCAGCGCACGGTCGGAAGCAGGCGCGTATTGCGGAAACAGAGAAATATGCACACGTTACCTTCTTCTTCAACGGCGGTGTAGAAGAACCGAATGCAGGAGAGGATCGGATTCTGGTAAAATCCCCGAAGGTGGCAACCTATGACCTGCAGCCGGAGATGAGCGCACCGGAAGTGTGTGATAAGCTGACGGATGCAATCCGTTCCGGAAAGTATGATGTGATCATTATCAACTTTGCAAATCCGGATATGGTAGGCCATACCGGAGTAGAAGCTGCGGCAATCAAAGCGATTGAAGCAGTGGATGCCTGTGTCGGTAAAGCAGTGGATGCAATCAAAGAGGTGAACGGGCAGATGTTTATCTGTGCGGATCATGGAAATGCGGAACAGCTGATCGATCAGGAAACGGGGGAACCATTCACGGCACATACTACGAATCCGGTTCCATTTATCCTGGTAAATGCAGATCCATCCTATGGACTGCGCGAAGGAGGCTGTCTGGCAGATATTGCACCTACCTTAATCGAACTGATGGGTATGGAGCAGCCAAAAGAAATGACGGGAAGCTCTCTGCTGATCAGAAAGTAAAGCATTTATGTTGATGAGAAAAAAAGCTATGCCCATGTTTGCTGCCCACTGTGCCGGTGCGGAGCATGGAGCATAGCTTTTTTTGTGCCACTTTTCTCTTCCATAAGAAGGAAATATTGAGTATTTTGCATAAAACATATAGTAGAAATTCAAAAAAATTGAAAAGCATAGAAAAAATTGCAAAATAGGAGCAAAAAATGCAAGAAATGGTTGACTAAAAGTCAGAATGCGAGTACACTAGCAATAGTGTTGCAAAGACAGAATATATTTTAGGAGGGATACGCCATGCCAGCGTATAAGGAATTAAGCAGAGAAGAGCTTTTAGCATTGCATAATGAACTGGAATTGCAGTTTATGGAGATAAAGGGAAAAGGACTGAAACTGGATATGTCTCGTGGAAAACCGTCTAAGGCACAGCTGGATCTTTCAATGGGAATGATGGATGTGCTGCAGAGCGATTCTGATCTGGTCTGCGAAGAAGGTGTGGACTGCCGGAATTACGGCGTTCTGGATGGAATCAAGGAGGCAAAGCAGTTATTAGCGGATATGATGGAAGTGCCGAAGGACAATATCGTAATTTTCGGAAATTCCAGTCTGAATGTAATGTATGATACGATTGCACGTTCCTTTACGCATGGTGTAATGGGCAGTACCCCGTGGTGCGGGCTGGACAAGGTAAAATTTCTCTGTCCGGTACCAGGCTATGACAGACATTTTGCTATTACAGAATATTTCGGAATTGAAATGATTCCAGTTCCAATGACGCTTACCGGACCGGATATGGATGTGGTAGAAAAGCTGGTAAGCTCTGATCCGGCAATTAAAGGAATCTGGTGCGTGCCGAAATATTCAAATCCGCAGGGAATTACCTATTCGGATGAAACCGTACATCGTTTTGCAATGCTGGAACCGGCAGCAGAGGATTTCCGTATCTACTGGGACAATGCCTATGGTATTCATCATTTATATGAAGATAAGCAGGACTATCTGATTGAGATCCTGATGGAGTGTAAGAAGGAAGGCCATCCGAACATGGTTTATAAATTTGCGTCTACTTCCAAGATCAGCTTTCCGGGATCCGGTATTGCAGCAATTGCTGCATCGGATGAGAACCTGGTGGATATTCGTAAGCAGATGAAAATTCAGACCATCGGTCATGATAAGGTAAACCAGCTGCGGCATGCCCGTTTTTTTGGAGATATTCATGGTATGGTACAGCACATGAAGAAGCATGCGGACATTATCCGACCGAAGTTTGAAATCGTACTGAGTAAGCTGCGGAATGAACTGGGAGATCTGGAGATCGGCTCCTGGCTGGAGCCGCGGGGAGGATATTTCATATCCTTTGATTCACTGGATGGCTGTGCAAAGAAGATTGTTGCAAGGGCAAAGGAAGCTGGCGTAGTGATGACAGATGCCGGTGCGACATATCCTTACGGAAAGGATCCACACGACAGTAATATTCGAATTGCACCGACCTTCCCGACAGAAGAAGAACTGGCAATGGCAACGGACATCTTTATTCTGAGCGTGAAGCTGGTCAGCATAGAGAAGTTCCTGGCAGAGATGGGCGAAGAGCGAGAAGAAGAATAGAGTGCAGAGGAGGAGAAAAGGAATGCTGAAAGCAATTACTCCTAAATTGGAAGAATTAAGTTTCCGGCAGGCATTGCTTGCGGACGAAGAAACGATGCAATACAATCATCAGTATGGCGGAACAATCGAATTCCCGGAAGAAAAATGGTCCGACTGGCATCAGAGATGGGTTGATCAGGAAAGCGGAGAAAGGTATTATGCATTTCTTTATTCCGAAGAGAAAAATGCTTACATCGGGGAGATTGCCTTTTACTATGATGAGTCAGAGCAGGCATATATCACGAATATAATTGTTCATAGTAAATACAGAGGATGCGGCTATGGAAAAGAGGGGCTCATGCTTCTGTGTAAGGCAGCAGAGGAAAGGGGGATCACGGCATTGTGTGATAACATTGCGGTCGACAATCCTTCTATCAATCTATTTATGAAATTGGGTTTCCATGAAATCTGGCGGAATCAGGAAGTTGTTATGGTGAAGAAAGAATTATAGGAGAGGAAAGTCCCTCTCCTTTTTTACTCGAGTGCAGTGTGCCTGGCGGCACACGTTTTTATTTTTTCAGTGCCTTTTCTTCTTTTAGTTTTTCTACAATTTCCAATG
>DNJM01000028.1:0-5611 GCA_003489085.1 Lachnospiraceae bacterium | reverse complement strand
AATCCGTTCTGCGATGACATGTTCATCTAAAAGTCCAATGAGATTCCGGGCATTTTCCAGTTTAGTTTTCTCCTTACCGATTTTTTCACCTTGCTGAATCCCTCGTTCAATTCCTTCGTTTACCAACATTCTTCCAATTCTGGTCATACTGATCTCCTCCCTAACATCTTCTATACTGATTTTATCTAAAAATTTCTCTGCCATTGTGTAAATCACCGCCTCTATTTTTTCTACCTCTTTGGGATCTATGGAAGTGATTTCCCTTGTAATTGTAAATGCAGCCTGAATCCGTTCCTTCTGCGGCATGGATCCGCCCATGATCGGACACAGTGCCAACGGTACCAGATCCTGCCGGGTGATTGGTTCGTGATGCTTTAACCTATATTGAAGCCGTTGGATGACTTTGTGGGCATCGTGATTTTGCATGATGATCGGATGTACCCGGTAGGTATTGCCGCCTTCCGTGAATTCTGTTACCGGATGTTTGATGTTGCCGGAATACAGAACGTAGGTTTCCACAGCCACGTTGTACTGATAACTGGCAGTGGCTTCATAAACCCGAAAGCGTTTCAGATCAATCACGCCGCCGTTCGTGCTCTGGAATTCAAAGTGTTTCCAGGAGCCGTCTTCCATGACCAGGTTAAAGTCCTGAAACAGCTTTTTTAAGTCCAGATGCACCAGCTCGGTAGGAGCGAAGCCGACAACAGTCCCTTCGATGTGGAAATAGGGAAGCAGGACATCGGCGAAAAAATGCATGGTGGTCTTTAGGGCTGCGTCTTCGTGCTGTACTGCGGAAGGGAAAAGCTCTTCCAAAGTTTTTCTGTTTTTGAGTTTGTCCATATAGTATCCTTTCTGTAAAACTATATAGAGAAACTATCTACAATTACTATACCAAAAAGAGATAAGACAGACAATGGAATTTGCGAAATCATTTGTAAAAAATTACGTGTATGAAATTAGTATTGACAGCTTGTTTGAAAATTCTCTGAAACTGAGAAAGATGCTATTAAGAAAAAAAGAATTTCAGAATGAGAACATCTGAAAGAATGAAAAGTGTGATAGTCTCCCGATATAGAAGTGCCATCGTCTGTGAAGTTAAGTGTAATATGGAAAAGAGCATATGTCAAGGAAAAGAAGGCAAACCTTGTCTATATCACGTTCAGAAAGATGAAAGCTGTTACTGAGTATCTCAATGATCTGTCATACAATATGGCAGCAGGAGCTTTTTATATTGTTCTTTCTCCCCTTCCGTTCTGCAGAACAGCGGCCACAGTTCATGATAGTTTCCCCACAGAACAGCCGGCATGCCGGTCAGATAAAATGTTGAGAAAAGAAGTTCCCGCCGGGTAATGGCGTAAAAGAAATTCAGCGTTTCTTCTGTCAGCGGATAGAAGAGACGCCCCGGATCCAGAACCAGTTTCGCCAATAGGGCCGCCTCCTGCGGCAGCAGCGCTTCCCGAAAGGCTTTCTGCTGTGAAGAGTTCAAAGCGGCGTAATAAAAATCTGCATAACAGAGACAGCTGCCTTGGATCAGATTTTGTAAAAAGGAAAAGACATCCGTCCGTGCCAGTTGAAGCTCCAGAGAAGGATGGGAGGCAAAAGCCTCCCGGATATTCTTTGGAAAGAAGAGCGATCCGTCTGTCAGCTGAAGTAGCTCCTCTTTGGTACAAGGTGTGATAAATTCCATTATTCTTTTTCCAGGTTTTTATATGCTGTGGAAAGCATCAGCTTGATCCGGTTCAGCTGGTTTACCTCGCTGGCACCTGGATCGTAGTCAATGGCAACAATATTGGATTCTGGGTGGATCCGGCGTAACTCCTTGATGACACCCTTCCCTACAATATGGTTTGGCAGGCAGGCAAATGGCTGTGTACAGATAATATTTTTGGTACCGCTGTGAATCAGCTCCAGCATTTCACCTGTCAGGAACCAGCCCTCTCCGGTCTGGTTTCCGAGGGATACCACTTCAGAGGCAAGGGCGGCCGTATCTTCAATGTAAGAAGGCGGATTGAACCTCTTGCTCTTTACGAATTCATCATGCGCTGCCTTGCGGAGCCATTCAATAGCCTTGATCCCCAGATTTGCGTTTCTGGCGGAAGACTTCTTGAATCCCAGATGGGAGACCTTGAAGTTCAGGTTATAGAAGCTGTAGAGGAAGAAGTCCAGCAGGTCCGGAACGACTGCCTCGGCACCTTCCTGTTCCAGCAGATCTACCAGATAGTTATTCGCTACTGGTGAGAATTTTACCAGAATTTCTCCGACAATGCCGACACGTGGTTTCTTAGTATTCTGCAGCGGAATCCTGTCGAAGTCACGAATAATGGTCCGGCAGATCCGATCGAATTCCCGCTTGGTAATATGATCCTTGGTCAGAAACTGAATACACCGATTTGCCCACTTCTTATGCAGGGCATTGACAGAACCAGGCTTTAGCTCATATGGTCTGGTACGGTATACGACCCGCATGAAAATATCTCCGAATACAACGGCATAGACACCGCGCAGGGCCAGCTGCGGGGTAATCTTAAAGCCCGGATTCTTTTCCAGCCCGTTCAGGTTGAGTGAAATGACCGGAATATGAGGATAACCGGCTTTTTCCAGTGCACGGCGGATAAAGCCGATATAGTTGGAAGCACGGCAGCCGCCGCCGGTCTGGGTAATGATGACAGCAATCTTATCCGTGTCGTATTCTCCGGACAGAATCGCGTCCATGATCTGTCCGACAACGATCAGGGATGGATAGCAGGCGTCGTTGTTGACATATTTCAGCCCCATATCGATGGCAGCCTTATTGCTGTTCGGCAGAACCTTGATGTTGTAGCCGCATTTGCGCATGGCAGGTTCCAGCAGATCAAAGTGGATCGGGGACATCTGCGGGCAGAGGATCGTATAATTCTTACGCATCTCTTTGGTAAACGGTACTTTATGGATGGCAGCGGAATGAATCTCGCGGTGCATCTTTTTCTGCTCACGTACCCGAATCGCGGCAAGGAGAGAGCGAACACGGATTCTGGCTGCTCCCAGGTTATTGACCTCATCGATTTTCAGTGAGGTATAGATTTTTCCGGAGTGCGTCAGAATATCGCTGACCTGATCGGTTGTAACGGCATCCAGACCACAGCCAAAGGAATTCAGCTGAATCAGATCCAGATTCTCTTTGGTTTTGACATAGTTGGCAGCTGCATACAGACGGGAATGATACATCCACTGATCCATAACGGTCAGCGGCCGTTCCACCGGATGCAGATGGGAAACCGAGTCCTCTGTCAGCACGGCGATGTCATATGAATTGATCAGCTCCGGAATACCGTGATGTACTTCCGGATCAATATGATAAGGACGTCCTGCCAGAACAATTCCCCGTTTGCCGTTTGCATCCAGATAAGCAATCGTTTCTTCTCCCTTTTTCTGCATATCATGTCTGGCAGCAGCCAGCTCTTCCCAGGCAGCGTGTACGGCAGCCCTGATCTCACTTTCCGGTATCCGGAATTCTTCAGACAGCTCCTCTGTCAGACGGCTGCTTAAGGTTTCTTCATCTCTAAAAGAAAGAAATGGGTTTTTAAAGTTCACTTCACCCTTTACGATGGCGTCAATGTTATTCTTGATATTTTCTGCATAGGAGGTGACAATCGGGCAGTTGTAATGGTTGTTTGCCTTGTCAAATTCATTCCGCTCATAAAAGAGGGCGGGATAAAAAATAAAGTCAACCTTCTGGTGAATCAGCCAGCTCACATGGCCGTGGGCCAGCTTGGCGGGGTAGCATTCCGACTCGCTGGGAATGGATTCAATGCCCAGCGAATAAATGTTATGGTTGGACAAAGGAGAGAGCACCACCTGGTATCCCAGCTTCGTAAAGAAGGTAAACCAGAACGGATAGTTCTCGTACATGTTCAGCACGCGCGGAATACCGACGATGCCGCGCTCCGCCTCGTCCTCCGGGAGCGGCTCATAGGAGAAGAGCAGCTTGTTCTTATAGTCAAAAAGGTTCGGAACGTGATCCTTGTTGCGCTCCTTGCCGATGCCCCGCTCGCAGCGGTTGCCGCTGATGAACTGGCGGCCGCCGGAGAAGCGGTTGATCGTCAGGCGGCACTGGTTCGTGCAGCCCTTGCATTTGGCCATCGAGGTTGTGAACTCGAGCGAATTGATGCGGTCGATCGAGAGCATCGTAGTCTGCATACCCTCTTTGAAACGCTCCCTCGCGACGAGGGCGGCGCCGAACGCACCCATGATCCCTGCGATGTCGGGCCGGATGGCTTCGCACGAGGCGATACGCTCGAAGCTGCACAGCACGGCGTCGTTGTAGAACGTGCCGCCCTGCACGACGATGTGGCGGCCAAGCTGCGTCGCGTCGCTGACCTTGATTACTTTATAAAGAGCGTTCTTGATCACGGAGTAGGCAAGTCCGGCGGAGATATCAGACACCTGCGCGCCTTCCTTCTGGGCCTGCTTGACCTTGGAATTCATGAATACGGTACAGCGCGTGCCGAGATCGATCGGATGCTTCGCAAAGAGCGCCGCCTTCGCGAAATCCTGCACCGAATAGTTCAGGGAGTTCGCGAACGTCTCGATGAACGAGCCGCAGCCTGAGGAGCACGCCTCGTTGAGCTGGACGCTGTCGACCGTGCCGTTCTTGATCTTGATGCATTTCATGTCCTGACCGCCGATATCGAGAATGCAGTCGACGTCCGGATCGAAGAATGAGGCTGCATAGTAGTGCGATACCGTCTCCACCTCGCCCTCGTCGAGCATCAGCGCCGACTTGATCAGCGCTTCGCCGTAGCCGGTCGAGCAGGAGTAAGCGATCCGCGCGGTGTCAGGGAGCTTGCTGTAGAGATCCTGAACTGCCCCGATCGCGGTGCGCAGCGGGCTACCGTTGTTATTGCTGTAAAAGGAGTAGAGCAGCGAGCCGTCCTCCGCGACGAGCGCAGCCTTGGTCGTCGTGGAGCCGGCGTCGATGCCGAGAAAGCAGTTACCGCTGTAGCTGCCGAGCGCGGCGGTCCGTACGCGGTTGCCGCTCTGACGTCTGACGAACAGGTCGTAATCCTCCTGCGAGGCGAACAGCGGCTCCATCCTGGCTACCTCAAATTCGAGGTGGATCGGGCTGGAAAGCTTCTCACACAGGGCGCCGAGCGTCGTCTGCGCAGCGGGCTTTGCGTTGAGCGCGGAGCCGATGGCTGCGAACAGGTGCGAGTTCTGCGGGACGAGCGCATGCTCCCCGTCAAGCTTCAGCGTGCGGATAAACGCTTCGCGAAGCTCCGAGAGGAAGTGCAGCGGGCCGCCGAGAAATGCGACGTGTCCGCGGATCGGCTTGCCGCAGGCAAGGCCGCTGATCGTCTGGTTCACGACAGCCTGGAAAATCGAGGCCGACAGATCCTCCTTCGTTGCGCCCTCATTGATGAGCGGCTGGATGTCGGACTTGGCGAACACGCCGCAGCGCGCCGCGATCGAGTAGAGCGAGGAATAGTTCTTCGCATACTCATTGAGCCCGGCCGCGTCTGTCTGCAGCAGGGACGCCATCTGGTCGATGAACGAGCCCGTGCCGCCTGCACAGATGCCGTTCATGCGCTGTTCGACGTTGCCGCCCTCGAAATAGATGATCTTGGCGTCCTCG
>DNJM01000119.1:8263-11447 GCA_003489085.1 Lachnospiraceae bacterium | reverse complement strand
AAGCAGAAAGCAAAATTCATTTACGGCGTACTTGAGAAGCCGTTCCGTAACTACTACAAGAAGGCCGACAGAATGCCGGGCCAGACAGGTACGAACCTGATGGTTCTTCTTGAGACACGTCTTGACAACGTGATCTTCCGCATGGGCTTTGCACGTACGAGAAGAGAGGCGAGACAGATCGTTGACCACAAGCACGTTCTTGTGAACGGCAAGCAGGTGAACATTCCGTCCTATATCGTAAAGGCTGGCGACACAGTTGAGATCAAGGAAAAATGCAAGGGTTCCCAGAGATACAAGGATATCCTCGAGGTAACAGGCGGCAGACTTGTTCCGGAGTGGATCGAGGTTGATCAGGAGAACCTGAAGGGCACCATCAAGGAGCTTCCGGCAAGAGAAGCCATCGATGTTCCGGTAAACGAGGTGCTTATCGTCGAGTTGTACTCCAAGTAATTGCGCGGCGCATAACCGATATAGTAACATACCCAGTAAGGAGGGGCTATATTGTTCGATTTCAACAAACCAAAAATTGAAATAGCAGAAATGTCAGAAGATAAGAGATTTGGGAGATTTGTAGTTGAACCGCTCGAGAGAGGCTACGGCACAACTCTGGGGAATTCGTTGAGAAGAATTATGCTTTCTTCTCTTCCGGGAGCTGCAATCAGCCAGGTTAAAATTGATGGTGTTCTGCATGAATTCAGCTCCATTCCGGGTGTTAAAGAAGACGTGACAGAAATCATTATGAATCTGAAAACTTTGGCAATCAAAAACTCTTCTGAGACAGACGAACCGAAGACGGCCTACATTGATTTTGAAGGCGAAGGTGTAGTAACAGCTGCTGATATTCAGGCAGATCCGGATATTCAGATTATGAACCCGGATACTGTAATTGCTACCTTAAATGGCGGCGTGGACAGTAAGCTGTACATGGAGCTGACGATCACAAAGGGCAGAGGTTATGTCAGTGCAGAAAAGAATAAAAAGGATGACCTTCCGATTGGCGTGATTCCGATTGATTCTATTTATACTCCGGTAGAACGTGTTAATCTGACGGTAGAGAATACCCGTGTTGGACAGATTACAGATTACGATAAGCTGACACTGGATGTATATACGAACGGTACATTGGTTCCGGATGAAGCAGTCAGCCTTGCTGCAAAAGTGCTGAATGAACATCTGAAGCTCTTTATTGATCTTTCTGAAGTAGCACAGGCTGCGGAGGTAATGATTGAAAAAGAAGACGATGAGAAGGAAAAAGTACTTGAGATGAGTATTGATGAGCTGGAATTATCTGTTCGTTCCTATAATTGTCTGAAGAGAGCAGGAATCAATACGGTAGAAGAACTGACAAACCGTACACCGGAAGATATGATGAAGGTACGGAACCTGGGACGTAAGTCACTGGAAGAGGTACTTGCAAAATTAAAAGAACTTGGACTGGAATTAAGTCCGGGCGAAGAGTAATTCATTCTGGCTAGTAAGCCCGAAGAAGCATAACCAGACGGTCTGTACAGTAAGCCCGAAGAGCATGGGCAGATCGAAATCAATGGAGGAAAATGAAAATGGCAGGATATAGAAAGCTTGGCAGAACATCTGATCAGAGAAAGGCATTACTGAGAGGACAGGTAACTGCATTAATCGCAAATGGTAAGATTGTTACAACTGAAGCAAAAGCAAAAGAAATCAGAAGAATCGTGGAACCATTGATCGCAATGGCAGTCAGAGAAAAAGACAACTACGAAGAAGTGACTGTAAAAGCTAAAGTTGCAAGAAAAGACAAAGATGGCAAGAGAGTCAAAGAAGTTGTAGACGGTAAGAAAGTTACTGTATACGATGAAGTTGAAAAGACAATCAAAAAGGATAAGCCATCCAGACTTCATGCAAGACGTGAAATGCTGAAAGTCCTTTACCCTGTAAAAGAATCTGTTCCGGGAAAGAAAAAAGCAGCTAAGGAAGTAGATCTGGTGAATAAACTGTTCACCGAGATCGCACCAAAGTACGAAAACCGTAAAGGTGGTTACACCAGAATCATTAAGATCGGTCTTCGTAAGGGCGATGCTGCAATGGAAGTTCTGATGGAATTAGTATAAGAGAAAAACAGAAATGAAAGTGGCAATTACTCGATTTTGCAAGAGTAATTGCCACTTTTTTCTTCACTTCGTTTCACTGAAATAATACCGGTCTGACTTATGTAAGACGCCATTAGAAAAATACATTGCCTCCAACAGTGATCCCCTGATGTGAGGTTCCTACCGCACGGAATTGATAACAATTCCGGACAGCATCATATCTGGCGCCTGCCAGGGCATCTCTGGCTGTCTGATAGCAGAGAGAAGCAGCCCCTTTTTCCAATACCTTATCCAGCTGACCGTTCCACGTTGGTGAGAACTGGCCGCTTTGATAGACCACACCCTTTAAGGTGTTCGGATAGCGTGAGCTTTCCATTCGGTTCATAATGACAGTTGCAACCGCAAGGAGTGCATCATAATTGCGTGTACCGGCCTCGCACTGCAGGATGGCAGCGAAAAGATCTATGTCACTTGCTTCTGCCGGATGTGATGTATCCGGTGCGGAAGGCTCCGAGGGCGCCGGCTGGCTCGGAGTATCCGGTGTCTGCGGTTGATTTGTCTGTGAATCAGATGGATCTGGTGCTTCCTCGGCCGGAGGCAAGGAAGCTTCTTTGTTCAGAGCTTCTTCTGCCGCCTTTGCAGCTGCAACTGCCTTTTCCAGCTGTGCAGTGTATGCAGAAAGTTCTCCGGAAGCAGAATTGATCTTCGTTGTCAATTGCTGCTGCTTGGTCTCCAATTCACTTCTGAGCTGTACCAGTGATTCCTGTTCCTGACGCAGCGTTTCTTCTTTCAACTCAATTTCTTCACGTATCTGGATCAGCTTGTCCAGCATATCACGGTCATATTCGCTGACATTTCGTATAAAATCAGCTTTATTGAGGAAATCGGCCATACTGACAGCGGAAAACAGAATATCCAGCATGGAGGTCTGCCCTTCTTCGTACATATAGCGGATTCGTATTTTCATATCTTCATAACGCTGTTCTTCATCGGCTTTGGCGGAAGCCAGGTCGATTTTGCTTTGTTCCACCTGGGCGGTAACCGTTTCCATCTGAGTAATGATGGAGTCCATTTCGCTGCTGATGGCAGAGAGCTCATCCTGCAGACCGTTTAGTTCA
>DNJM01000119.1:0-8022 GCA_003489085.1 Lachnospiraceae bacterium | reverse complement strand
TCCTGCAGACCGTTTAGTTCATTTTGCAGCGTAGAAGTTTTATCCTGGAGACTTTCAATTGATTCGTCGGCATATACTGGTATAGACGATATGCCAAGGATGACGGCAGTGGATAGAGCAGCACAGGCCCGCATCCTCCTTTTAAACTGCGAATTCATGTTGATTTCCTTTCCTGATAGATGTTTAGCATGTGCAAATGGGCAAAAGAATCATCAGAGTGCCCACTTGACGCTGTCTTGTTTCGTTATTATACTATAAAATGTGCAAAGATGCAAATTTTGTTAAGGAAATATTACAGATAGTGTTACGAATATTACGTACAGAGAAGGAGATTAGAGGAAAGTGAAGAAAATAAAGCTGATTGGTCTGGATCTGGATGGGACGCTTTTGAATGACCGCAAGGAGCTGACACCCTATACGGAGCATGTGCTGAGTGAAGCTATTGCAAAGGGAGTACATGTCCTGGCAGCGACAGGGAGGCCGATTGGAGGAATACCGGAACGTATCAGAAATTTCCCGGGGATGCGTTATGCTGTAACAGCCAATGGGGCAAGAATTATTGATCTGCAGGAAGAAAAGATTCTTTATGAAGCATTGGTAGAACCAAAAAATGTCGAAAAGATATTGGATGTTTTTGAGTGTTATGATACACTGAAAGAGGTCTATTTAGACGGCATTTCATATGTTTCAGAGAAAGAGTTTGCTGATTTGCCGCGCTATGTGGAGAATCCTGCCATGCGGCAGTATATTCGCCTGACAAAGATTCCGGTTGCGGATGTACGTCAGGAGATGCAAAAAACCGGGAAGGGCTCGGATAAGGTGCATGCACTCTTTGCTGATCTGAGTGAGCGTGAATGTGCCCTGGAGGATCTGAAAAAGATTCCGGGCGTTACCGTTTCCAGTGCGATTCGGAATAATATAGAAGTGAACGGAGGAGAGGTAGATAAAGGAAAGGGACTCCTCCGGCTGGGAAAAATACTTGGGATCGAACGGGAAGAGATCATGGCATGCGGCGATGGATTGAATGATGTTGCCATGCTGAGAGATGCGGGGCTTGGCGTTGCCATGGGAAATGCGTCCGCTGAGGTAAAGGCAGCCGCAGATGTGGTCACATGTTCAAATGAAGAAGATGGTGTGGCAAAAGCGATTGAAATGTATGTATTGTAAATCAGAGGAGGAGTTAGATTATGCTGGATATTTTAAAATCTGTTATACTGGGAATTGTGCAGGGAATTACCGAATGGCTGCCGATCAGCAGTACGGGGCATCTTTTGCTGGTGAATGAATTTATGCATATGGACGTAAGTACAGAGTTTATGAATATGTTTAAGGTGGTCATACAGCTGGCCAGTGCTCTGGCAGTGATCGTGCTGTATTTCCATAAGCTGAACCCGTTTTCATCCAGAAAGAGCGCAAGGCAGAAGCGCAATACGCTGGAACTGTGGTTCAAGGTTGTAGTTGGCTGTATTCCGGCAGGCGTCATCGGAATTCTGTTTAATGATTTTATCGATGAGCATTTGTCGAATTACATTGTGATTTCCATTATGCTGTTCGTATATGGTATCTTGTTTATTCTGGTGGAAAATCGTAATGCACAGATGCAGCCGCGTGTAACGAAGCTGAAAGAGATTACATATCAGACTGCGTTTCTGATCGGATGCTTCCAGGTGCTTGCGCTGATTCCGGGAACTTCCCGTTCCGGTGCAACAATTATCGGCGCATTGCTGATTGGTGTTTCCAGAGGGGTAGCTGCTGAATTTACCTTTTTCCTTGCGATTCCGACGATGCTGGGTGCAAGCGGAATCAAGCTGTTAAAGTTCGGCTTCCATTATACTGCTATGGAAGTAGTAATTCTGCTGGTGGGATGTCTGGTGTCCTTTATCGTGTCTGTCTTCGCTATTAAGTTCCTGATGGGCTACATTAAGAAACACGACTTTAAGGTATTCGGCTACTACCGGATTGTGCTGGCGGTATTGGTAATGGGATATTTCATGATCTGGGGGTAATGGACCGGAGCAGAAGAAAGAGAAGGATTGCATGAATGAAATATAAAGAAATTGAGATTGGGACGTTCCTGGAACGCCCCAATCGTTTTATTGCTTATGTAGAGATACAGGGAAAGAAGGAAACGGTGCATGTGAAGAACACCGGACGCTGCAGAGAATTATTTTACCCGGGTGCGCCGGTGTATGTACAGAAAGCGGAGAATCCGGAGAGAAAAACAGCCTGGGATCTGATTGCGGTAGAAAAGGGAGATCAGATTGTCAATGTAGATTCGCAGGTTCCGAATCAGGTAGTCCGGGAATGGATTGCGTCCGGGCATCTTTTTCAAAATGTTTCCGAGATTCGGCCGGAAACGGTCTATGGTAATTCCAGGTTTGATTTTTATGTAGAGACAGGGGAAGGACGCAGAATCTTTCTGGAGATTAAGGGAGTCACTCTGGAAGAAGATGGGATCGCCGCATTTCCGGATGCGCCGAGCGATCGGGCTGTAAAGCATGTAAATGAATTGATCAGAGCTGTAGAGGAGGGCTATGAAGCGTATGTTCTCTTTGTGATCCAAATGAAGCGGGTGCGTTTCCTGACACCGAATACAAAGACCCATCCGGCATTTGCAGAAGCACTGCAGAGAGCGAAAGAGAAGGGGGTGCATCTTTTAGCCTATGACTGCCGGGTAAAAAAGGATGCTATAACAATCGGAAAGGAAATTCCCGTAGTTCTCCCGGAAGTGAGGCTGAAGCAGCTGGCCGCTCCGCTGGTAGAATGGTTCCGAAAGGAAAAGCGGGATCTGCCGTGGCGGAAGGATACGACGGCTTATCGGGTATGGGTGTCGGAAATTATGCTGCAGCAGACGCGTGTGGAGGCAGTAAAGCCCTACTATAATCGTTTTATGAAAGAGCTGCCGGATGTAAAAGCATTGGCCGGGGCAGGCGAAGACAGGCTGTTGAAGCTGTGGGAAGGACTGGGCTACTATAACCGGATACGGAATATGCAGAAAGCGGCAGTACAGATCGAAGAAGAATATGGAGGAAAATTCCCGGAGCGATATGAGGACATACTGAGACTGACAGGGATCGGAAGTTATACAGCAGGAGCAATCGCTTCTTTTGCCTATGGAATTCCGAAGCCGGCCGTGGATGGAAACGTACTGCGCGTGCTGGCAAGAATCCTGGGCATCTGGGATGATGTTCTAAAAGCGGAAACAAAAGCAGGGATGGAACAGCTGCTGGAACTGGTGATTCCTCCGGATGCTGCGAGTGATTTTAATCAGGGCTTGATTGAGCTGGGGGCAGTGATTTGTCTGCCAAATGGAGAGCCGAAGTGCAGCGTATGTCCTGTGCGGGACTTTTGCCGTGCCAGGGAGGAAGGATGGCAGGAGGAGATTCCGATACGCAGAAAGCAGAAGAGCAGGCGGATCGAACATCGAACAATATTCGTTTTTCGGGATGGTGGGATGGTAGCAATACGGAAACGGCCTGCAAAAGGACTTCTGGCAGGGATGTACGAGCTGCCAAGTGTAGAAGGAACCCTGTCGCAGGAGGAAGCAGTCGCATACGCAAAGTCAATAGGACTTCTTCCGGTACGGATTGTGCCGATGGGGGAAGCCCGGCATGTATTCAGCCATATTGAGTGGCAGATGACAGGATATGCGGTATATGTGGATGAGCTGGAAAAGTCCTGCACGGAGCCGATGCTTTTTATTTCTCCACGGGAAATACAGGATGCATATCCTATTCCAAGTGCATTTGAAGCATATAGAAAATATCTATAAAAGCAATTTGATTATGGGAAATATGAATTAGTTCCGAAATGAGAAAAATGCTATAATGAACCATAAGATTGTAGGATTTTGCGCAAATGGAGGAATGAATATGGAAATTGTGAAAGAATTGCCGGAAATCTTTGAAGAGTTCGGCGAACAGAGGCAGAAATCATTTTTAATGGTAAAGCAATTGAAAGACCAGGGAATTCCGGTAATCGGTGCATATTGTACTTATTTCCCGCAGGAACTGGCTATGGCTATGGGAGCTGCCACTGTAGGCTTATGTTCCACTTCAGATGAAACGATTCCGGAGGCAGAAAAAGAGCTGCCGAAGAACCTCTGTCCGTTAATCAAGTCCAGTTATGGATTTGCAAAGACAGATAAATGCCCGTTTTTCCATTTCTCAGATCTGGTAGTGGGAGAAAGTACCTGTGACGGTAAGAAAAAGATGTATGAATATATGGCAGAATTCAAGCCGGTACATCTGATGTATCTGCCGAACAGTCAGGATGAAAATGCACTGGAGCTGTGGAAGAAAGAAGTGATCCGTTTTAAGGAAGCACTGGAGAAGCATTTTGATGTGGAGATTACGGAAGAGAAGATCCGTGAAGCTATTCGGGTCAAAAATAATGAAAGAAGAGCACTTCGCAGACTCTATGAGCTGATGCGGCATGATCCGGTACCGATGAAGGGCGGAGAGCTTTACAAAGTATTATATGGAAGTACATTCCGGTTCGACAGACAGAAGGTGGCAGATGATGTCAATGCACTTGTAGACAAAATTGAGAAGGAATACCAGGAAGGTAAGATGGAGGAGAGAAAGCCGCGTATTCTTGTGACCGGCTGTCCGATCGGCGGCGCTACGGAGAAGGTCATCCGTGCGATTGAAGAGAATGGCGGTATCGTGGTAACTTATGAAAACTGCGGCGGCGCCAAGTCTGTTGACCAGCTGGTAGATGAAGATAACCCGGATGTATATGAAGCCCTGGCCAAGAGATACCTGAATATCGGATGTTCTGTTATGTCTCCGAATCCGAACCGTCTGGAACTTCTGGGCAGATTGATTGACGAATATCAGGTAGACGGTGTGGTTGAGATGATTCTGCAGGCATGCCATACATATAATGTAGAGTCACTTGGCATCCGCAGATTTGTCAATGAGAAGAAAAATAAGCCATACATCAGTGTAGAAACAGATTATTCTCAGGCAGATATCGGCCAGCTTAACACAAGACTTGCAGCATTTATTGAAATGTTGTAAAAAATGTTATAAAATATAAGGACGGGGTGCTTTCCCGTCCTTATTCAGTTGTTAGGGCATACGATAAAAAGGAGATAAAGCAATGAATTATATTGGAATTGATATCGGATCTACTGCATCAAAGGTAGTTGTCAGAGGAGATGTTGAGACGCGGTTTGTTCTGCCGACCGGCTGGAGCAGCAGGGAAACATTGCAGGAGATACAGAGCAGACTGCGGGAAATGGGAATTGAAGTTCCATCTGAGGAAAATAAAGTGGCAGCAACCGGATACGGAAGAGTAGCGGTAGATTTTGCAGACTATATTATAACAGAAATTACCTGCCATGCGCGGGGAGGCCGGGAACTGGCAGGAAAGGACTGCTCGGTCATCGATGTCGGCGGACAGGATACGAAGGTAATTCTGATAGAAAACGGAAGGGTAAATGACTTTCTGATGAATGATAAGTGTTCGGCCGGAACCGGAAAATTTCTGGAAATTATGGCGAATCGTCTTGGCGTTACCATTGATGAGCTTTTTGAAATGGCAGCAGAAGGAGAAATTATTCCGATCAGCTCCCTTTGTACGGTATTTGCAGAGTCCGAGGTCATCAGCTACATTGGTGAGGGGAGAAAAAGGGAAGATATTGCCGCAGGTGTAATCGATTCTGTGGCGGGAAAGGTAGCACAGTTAAGCCAGAGAAAGCAGCTATCTGATACGGTGATCCTGACCGGTGGATTGAGCCACAGCGTCTATTTTGCAGAGTCGCTGAGCAGGAAAATCGGCCAGCCGGTAAAGACAATGGAGCTCGGCAGATATGCCGGCGCGATGGGCGCGTCGATTCTGGCAGAAGAAAAGAGTGTAAAGGGGAGATAAGATGTACGATGTACTGGTAGCAGGGGCAGGAATGGCAGGCTGTGTGGCAGCCAGGGCAGCAGCAGAAAAAGGAAAAAGAGTATTGCTTGTGGAGAAGCGTCCGCAGATCGGAGGAAACTGTTATGATTGTTATGACAGTTATGGTGTGCTGATTCATCCGTACGGACCACACATTTTTCATACGGATCGTGAGGAGGTCAGAGAATTTCTGTCCCGGTTTACCGGCTGGAAGGATTTTAGACATAAAGTGGTGGCGCGGACCGGAGAAGGCCTGATTCCGGTTCCTTTTAATCTGAATACGCTGCATCAGGTGTTTGGACCGGAGGCGGAGCGGATGGAACGTAAACTGACAGAAATCTTTGGGGAAGGCAGTAAGGTTTCCATATTGACGCTGATGAAGCAGGACGATCCCGACCTGCAGCGGATTGGTGAATATGTATATCAGAATATTTATCTGAAATATACAATGAAGCAGTGGGGGAAAAAGCCGGAAGAGCTGGATCCTTCTGTTACCTCCAGGGTTCCGGTCAGGATTGCAAGAGATGATGGGTATTTTACAAATCGATATCAGGGACTCCCGGCAGATGGGTTTACGCCGATGTTTCAGAACATGGTGCAGCATCCGTTGATCACCGTTTGGGTGAATACGGCTATGGAGGATGTAGCAGAGGTGCGGGAGAACAGAATCTGGCTGCAGGGGGAACCATTTGAAGGACAGGTGATTTTTACCGGTGCACTGGATGAATTTTTTGGCTGCCGGTATGGAAGACTGCCGTACCGGACGCTGGAGTTTGAATTTCTGCATCAGGATGTACCGGATTATCAGGGGCATTCGGTGGTAAATTATACCGTCAGTGAGAAATTTACCCGGATCACAGAATTTAAGCATCTGACCGGACAGGAGTGTCCGGGTACGACTATATGCAGGGAATATCCGAAGGACTATAAGGGAACCGAAGGAGAGATCCCGTATTATGTAATTGAGAATGAGGAAAACAGAAGACTGTATAGTCGTTATTTACAGGAAGCACAGAAGATTCAGGGCGTTCATGTATTGGGAAGGCTTGCAGAATATAAATATTATGATATGGACGCGATAGCCGAACGGGCATTGCAGCTTATCAGGCAGCTTATCAGCTAAATGAGGAGGGAATATGGATATTTTAACTGTACTGAAAGAAAAATACCCGTCTATGACAAAAAAACAGAAACAGCTTGCTGACTTTATGTTAGGACATCCGGAACAGATGACGTTTATTACACTGAAGGAGCTCCGTAATATGGTCGGTGTGTCTGAAGTGACTATTCTGCGTGCATGCGCAGACTTTGGATATGATAATTTTAATGAAGTGAAATATGAATTCCGTAAGTATGCCAGTATGCAGGAGAAGCTCGAACTGCACCAGGACAATGAATACATTTCCACTTATATCCCCAAGTATGAGCTGCAGGAACGGGAAAGACTTCTGGAAGCTATCTGTAAAGAAGAGGGCGATCTGATGCAGAGGCTGATCCAGGGACTGGATCTGAAGAAGATTGTAAGGGCAGCACGGATCATTCAGGAGAAAAAGAGAATTTTTATCTGCGGCAGAGGTATTTCCGAGCTGATTGCCAGAGCGTTCAGCATTTTCGTGTCAATTTCAGGTGTTGCCTGTATCGCAGTAAATACGGAATTAAATGATGATGTCCATTCGATTCTGCCAATGCTCGATAAGGATGCGGCGCTTTTGGCGGTATCCTTTCCCGACTATTACTTTATGACAACGAAAATGGCGGAATTTGCGAAAAAAAACGGGGCATGTGTGATTGGAGTTACCAATCTGGAAAACGCACCGGTGGCGGAGTTCTGTGATGAAGTACTGATTTGCCCAACGACAACCAGACTGTTCATGAATACCATGTCCGCGCCTATGGCATTGATGAATATTCTGGCGTCTGCCATTGAAATTGAAGTGAGTGCGGCCGAAACACAAACGTCTGCAGAGGAAAGATTCTCGGAGCTGTTTCGTCAATAGCATTATTGTACAAAAATAAAAACAAAATATAGACAATCTGCTAATTATCTATAGAAGAAGCATATTTTTCGTTCTATTTATTGACTATTTTTATAGCAAATGTTAAAATTCATGTATACGGACTTAAGCA
>DNJM01000096.1 GCA_003489085.1 Lachnospiraceae bacterium | reverse complement strand
ATGTGACGCGTGTGATTTTGGAAATGACCCGGCACAGGTAGATTATGGGAAGCTGTATCAGGAGAGGTTCCGCCTTCTCAGGAAGGCCTATGAGAGAAGCGAGATCTATAAAAACCCACGTTTTCATGAGTTTGTCCGGGAAAATGCATTCTGGCTGGAGGATTATGCTCTATTTATGGCAGTAAAAAACTGCTTTGGAGGGGCACCCTGGAATGAATGGGCGGAAGATATCCGCCTGCGGTGGGGATTTGCGCTGGATTATTATAGGGAAACTTATTATTATGAAATTGAATTTTATAAATATCTGCAGTTCATTTTTATGGAACAGTGGACGAAGCTGAAGTCCTATGCGAATGAAAAGGGAATTCGTGTGATCGGGGATCTGCCGATCTATGTTGCATTCGACAGTGCCGATGCATGGGCGAATCCACAGCTGTTCCAGTTTGATGAAGAGAATCTTCCCACAGCTGTGGCGGGCTGTCCGCCGGATGCTTTTTCTGCAACCGGACAGCTTTGGGGGAATCCGCTGTATCGTTGGGAGTATCACCGGAATACGGACTACGACTGGTGGACGAAGCGGATGGCGCATTGTTATGAGCTTTATGACGTGGTAAGGATTGATCATTTCCGGGGCTTTGATGAATATTTTTCGATTCCTTATGGAGCAGAGACTGCGGTAGATGGACACTGGGAAAAGGGACCGGGCATCGAATTGTTTCATACACTGGAGAGAAGACTTGGCGCCAGGGAAGTGATAGCAGAGGATCTGGGACTGATGACACCGTCAGTGGAGCGGT
Source organism: Lachnospiraceae bacterium (assembly GCA_003489085.1). Classification (GTDB taxonomy): domain Bacteria; phylum Bacillota; class Clostridia; order Lachnospirales; family Lachnospiraceae; genus DNJM01. The sequence goes on along the minus strand of DNJM01000096.1, from coordinate 6,984 downwards.
TGGTGAAGGACAGTGGATACCCGAATATGAAGGTATTGGAATTTGCATTTGAGCCGGAGAAGGAGACCGGGTATCTTCCGCACGAGTATGATAAAAATTGTGTTGTCTATACCGGAACGCATGACAATGATACGATTATTTCCTGGTACCATACGCTGGAAAAGGCGCAGCGGGAATTCCTGCTGGAATATCTGGACCGGGAAGAGCTGCCGGAGGAGAGAATTCACTGGGCGATGATTCAGCTTGCCATGATGAGTACAGCCTGTCTTTGTGTTATTCCGATACAGGATTATCTGGGACTGGGAAATGAAGCCAGGATGAATCATCCGTCTACCTTGGGATGCAACTGGAAATGGCGGTTGAGAAAGGGTGAGTTCACACCTGAGCTTCTGAAAAGCATAAAGAAGCTGACGATGCGGAGCTTCCGCATGGAACGTAGGACAGCCAAAAAGAGGCAGGAGAAGATAGAACGTGTATAGAAACTATATTTTTGATTTATACGGAACATTGGTTGATATTCATACGGATGAGGAGAAGCAGGAGGTCTGGGAAAAATTAAGCCTGTTTTATGGATATTATGGAGCGGTTTACAAGCCGCATGAGCTGAAGAAGGCCTATCAGTGTCTGACAGATACGGGAGAGTATACCCATGACAGCCATGAGGCCTATCCGGAAATCCAGATCGAGGCCGTATTCCGCAGTCTATATATGGCAAAAGGAATTTCGCCCTCCGACGAGCTTGTTCTGCATACCGGTCAGTTCTTCCGGGTGCTGACGACGAAGCATCTGAAGCTGTATGAGGGAGTCACAGAAATGCTGGAGCGGCTAAAAAGGCTGGGGAAGAAGCTCTATCTGCTTTCCAATGCCCAGAGGATCTTTACGGAATATGAACTGCGCAGGCTGGGGATTGACGGATACTTTGACGGGATCCTGATTTCTTCAGACTGCGGAGTGAAGAAGCCGGATCCAGAATTTTTTGAAAGACTGTTGTATACGTATCAACTGCATCCGGAGGAATGTCTGATGATTGGAAATGATGAACAGACGGATATTGCAGGCGCTTCCCGTATGGGAATGGATACCTTTTATGTCCATTCCAATATTTCACCGGAGTGCAGACAGACGGTTCAGGCAACCTATGTCCAGATGAAGATGAATATCGGCAGGCTTTGCGAAACACTTGGCATGACAGAATCACAGGAAGGAGAGGTAAATAGATGAAAACAGCCAAAGAATGGAAGGAATTCTATTCGACCCCGGAATTCAGAACGCAGTATACGTATGAAGGACATGACCTGGGCGTGAGCTGTACACAGGAGGGAACCGTGTTCAGGATCTGGAGTCCCTGCGCAGAGTCCATTGACCTGAATTTCTATAAAGATGGGAGTCTTGGAGACGCGGAGAAAAGTGTTCCGATGGGAAAAGCAGAGGCAGGTGTATGGACCTATCGGACAACGGAAGAGCTTCATGGTACGTATTATGACTATACCATTCGAATGGAAGGGACAGTCAGAAGAACCGCGGATCCTTATGCAAGAGCCTGTGGTCCAAACGGAGCGCGGAGCATGGCCGTGAATCTGGCCAGAACGAATCCAGAAGGCTGGGAACAGGATAAGGCTCCGGAGCGTCCGATGGAAAATATTATCTATGAATTGCATGTAAAAGAGTTTTCCTGGGATGTAAACGGCGGTTTTCCAGAGGAATACAGGGGAAAATATAAAGCATTTCTGTGTGAAAATACGACTCTGAATGGGGATGGCATACATCCAACAGGATGTGCCTATCTGAAGGAGCTGGGTATCACGCATGTACAGCTGATGCCGGTTTATGATTATGGCTCAGTGGACGAAACAGGTCATCCGGAAGAATTCAACTGGGGTTATGATCCTGTCAATTACAATGTGCCGGAGGGCTCTTATGCTACAGACGTACATCGCGGAGAGGTGCGGATCCGGGAAATGAAGGAGATGATACAGGCGCTTCACCGACAGGGCTTCCGGGTGATTATGGATGTGGTTTACAATCATACCTATTCGCTGGATTCCTGGTTTCAGCGGACCGTACCATGGTACTATTATCGTGTACACGAGGATGGAACGGTGTCAGACGGCTCAGCCTGTGGAAATGATACGGCAAACGAAAGACCGATGTGTGCCGGCTATATTCTGGACTCGGTTCTTTACTGGGCAGAGGAATATCATATCGACGGGTTCCGGTTCGATCTGATGGGACTTCTGGATGTAGAGCTGATGAACCGTATTCGGACGGCGCTGGATCACAGATACGGCGGGGGAGAAAAGCTTCTGTTCGGAGAGCCATGGGCAGCCTCGGAAAGTGCCATTGAAGGAGCTGCAAAAGGCGCTCTGAAGGAAAATCTGTCTCTGCTGGAGGAAGGGGTCGGTATTTTCTGCGACAATACCAGAAATGCCATTAAGGGTTCTGTGTTCGATGTGGATAAGGTCGGATTTGCAAATGGTGCATCAGGTCTGGAAGAGGATATTTTAAAATGTATGCGGGCATGGCAGAAAACAGAAGAGCTGGATGTGAAATCACCGGCCCAGATCATCACCTATATATCGGCACATGACAACCATACGTTATGGGATAAAATCATAGATACGGTTCCGGATGAAAGGAAATGGATGAAAGTCAACAAGATGGCTGCAGCAATATGTATGACCTGCCAGGGAAATCTGTTTTTGCTTTCCGGAGAAGAATTCGCCCGTACGAAAAACGGTCTGGATAATTCCTATAATGCGCCTATTTCTCTGAATTGTCTGGAATGGAAGCGGGTCTGGGAGAATCAGGAACTGGTAGAATATTATAAAGGACTGATTACACTTCGCATGCAGCTTCCCGGATTATGCGATAAGACGAAGGATGCATGGAAACGGATCGAAGATACATGGACCTATCCCGGGGCAGTCGGATGTTCCATTCAAAATACGGATGGTGACAGAAAGGTAAGATGGAGCATGCTGTATATCATTTACAATGGCAGAGAGAATTTCCTGAAGGTGTCCCTTCCCGAAGGAGACTGGGAAATACTGGCAGATGCAAAGAGCAGCCAAAAATGGCGGCACCCGCAGGAAGCATCACATAATGTCTATGTGGAGCCGATCAGTGTGTTGGTGCTGGGAAAAAATGAGGAAGTGGACAGAGTAGTATGAGATGGATTTATGGCAAACAGGACTGGAAGACTATGGAAAGGGGGCAGGAAAACTGCTTCCTTATGACAAACTATCTGGGAGGGTTTTCCGCGATGACTATGCTGGGCTCTGCCGCCAGAAATGATCATGCCCTTTTGATGGCATGTACGCAGGCGCCCAATCATCGGTATCATCTTCTGCACCGGATAGCGGAAAGAGTGAAAATCGGAGAGACAGAATATATCCTTTCCAGCCAGGAATTCGCAGATGGGCATAGAGAAGAAGGATATCGGTATCTGTCCTGCTTTACGTACGAAGATACGCCGGTCTGGAGGTTCCAGATCAAGGGTCTTACCGTTCGAAAAGAAATAGGAATGAGGAACGGTGCGAACCGGATCGGAATCCGTTATGAAATCTGTAACAGAGGACAGCAGGCAGCCAGACTGGCAGTGACTCCTTTTTTCAAGTTTACGAAAAAGGGAACGGAGCCGGATGCCGGGCAGGAATTGATAAGAAACGGGAGACAGCTGACCTCCAATGGGCTGGAGCTGTATTTCCGGACAAATGGAGAGGTATCCGATATTCCGAATATTACAGAGAGGTATTATTATAGTTATGACGTCTGTGACGGCAGACAGTCATGGGGCCGGGCCACAGGAAATCACGAGATCCTATGTTCTGTGAATGCGGGGGAAGAAACCGTACTGGAGCTGGTATATGAGATGGAGCCGTCTGACGAAACGGTGCAGGAAATTATTTCCGATATAAAGGAATACAGGAATCAACTGACAGAGCAGGCAGGCTTTCGGTCGGCAGCGGCAAATATGCTGGTGAAAAGTGCGGATCAGTTTATTGCCAAAAGAGAATCGACAGGCGGAGATACCATTTTGGCAGGCTTTCCTTTTTTTTGAAGATTGGGGCAGAGATACGATGATTGCCCTTCCGGGCGTGTGCATTTCCACTCATCAGTATGAGCATGCGAAGAAAATCCTGCGTACGTTTGCTGCTCATGAGAGAGAGGGACTGATGCCGAATCTGTTCCCGGAGGGTGGAAATGAACCAAGGTATAATACGGCGGATGCGGCGCTTCTTTTTATCAATTGTGTCTATCTATATTATGAAGCGACGAAAGACGCAGACTTTGTCAGAGAAATGTATCCGGTGATGGAACATATTATACAAGGGTACCGTATGGGAACCGGCTTCGGGATTCATATGGATCAGGATGGATTGATTATGGCCGGGACGGGAATGGATCAGGTCACCTGGATGGATGTTTTGTCCGGGGGTGTTCTGCCGACTCCGCGGCATGGAAAACCGGTGGAGATCAACGTATATTGGTATAATGCACTCTGCATTATGGAGCGCTTTGCGGTGATAAACGGAAAAAATGAACCGGATTATGGACGGCTGGCCGAAAAGGTCAGAGCTTCCTTTGTATCACTTTTCTGGATGGAAGAAAAGGGGTGCTTAAAGGATGTGGTGTCAGCTTCTTCTGCTTCAGAAAAGAAGAAGGCGGACGTACAGATCCGATGCAATCAGATCTGGGCAGTGTCTATGCCATTTACCATGCTGGACAGGGAAAAGGAGCGTCGGATTGTAGATACAGTATTCGAAAAGCTATATACCCCCTACGGACTCAGAACGCTGGAAGAAGAGGATCCGGAATTCCACCCGCATTATGGCGGCAGTATGTTCGAACGGGATATGGCTTATCATCAGGGAACCGTATGGGTCTTTCCACTGGGAGGATATTATCTGGCATGGCTGAAGGTGCATGATTACAGTGAAGAGGCAAAGGCGGCGGTCAAAGAGCAGCTCGAGGTGCTGGAAAGTGCCATGCGGGAAGGATGCATCGGTCAGCTGCCGGAAATCTATGATGGGGAGAATCCCTGTTCTTCGAAAGGCTGTTTTGCCCAGGCATGGAGTGTAGGCGAGCTGCTGCGGGTCTACGCGGCACTTAAAACATAATGACAAAAGGAATTCGATGCATTCGTATGGTTGAAATTCCCAGACTTGTCTGCTACAATAAGATGGACAAGTAAATAGATGGGATTTTCAGTGCCTGGCAGAGTATGCGTATTCTGTACGGGGTAAAAGGGAATCAGGTGCAAGTCCTGAGCGATCCGGTCACTGTAAACAGGGAGCGAGACTACAAAAGCCATTGTGCGGGAGAAGCATGAGAAGGCGTAGCCCCGGCGATGATCTGTAAGCCAGGAAACCTGCTGAAAAGATGAGTGAATCGCTTCCGATGAGAGTTTTTTCATAAAAATAGTAGAGGAAAGGCAGAGACTGTATTGCTTCACAGCAGTTTGTGGCCTTTCTCATGTTGTCTGCTTTCTTTGGAAATGAGAAAGCAGACATTTTTTATGATATGAGAAATTCTACCGGAGCAGCTGATCAAAAGACCTTTTCCCAGAAGGCGAAAATAGCTGCAGAATATCTGCACGAGGAGGAAAAGAAGATGAAGCAAAAAGGAAAGAGAATGCTGGCACTGCTGCTGGTACTGGCCATGACGATGACACCGGTTACGTATCTGCATGCAGAGGAGGTGGAGCAGCCGGAGACTGCTGTACCTGCAGTACTCTCTGAAATGGAAAAACAGACTGTGACGACAGAAGCGGCGGAACCGCAGGACGAAACAGAAGCCCAGCCGGAAGAAAAGACAGAAGTACAGCCCGAGGGGGAGACAGAAGAGACGGCGGAAGAACCGGCCTCACAGACTCCGGAGGATACTGTACAGACAGAAGAGGTTGAAAGAACAGCATCTGACAAAATGGAAGAGACGGCCGCGGCTTTGGAGGAGGGCTCTCCGGCACAGGATACTGCTGTACTGGCTGAAAGCGCGGCAGAAGAAAAAGTGGAGGCTGCGGTACAGGGCGATGCAGGTGTCAAAGTAGAGAAGCTGGACGGAACAGAATTTGCGATGTTTATAGTAACCGGATCTGCCGCAGCAGAATCCGGAGACCGGATTGCCGTTTCTATGTCTACGGCGAAGGCAAGCTATAGTAAGCTGTATCTGGGCAGCAGGGAAGACAGCACGAAGGAACCGGTGATTGAGGGTGTGAAAAATGATATCGGCGGGTATAATTTCCACTTTACGGTTCCGGCATCACAGAAGGGACAGAAGGTGCCGGTTGTGCTCTTCGGCGTAAAGAGTAATGACTGGTATACAAAGCAGGACCTGGTATTGACCATTCCGGGCACCTCAGAGTCTGAACCAGCCCCGGATCCGGAACCAGCCCCGGATCCGGTTCCGGAGATGCCGGGAAGCGGACAGTACCGTGTGCCTACGGTAGAATCCAGCGCCAGTATGTTTCGTGTCGTAGATTGTGTGCTGGTATCCAAGGGCAGTCAGCTGCAGGCAGTGATTACTTTAAGCGGAACCGGTTATGACTACCTCTATATGGGAACAGCTGAAGCCGCAGAAAAAGCAGAGAAAGCTTCCTGGATTCCATATGTAGAAGATCCGAACGGAAAGTATACCTATACCATTCCGGTATCTGCACTGGATACGGAAATCGCGGTAGCTGCACATTCCCAGAAGAAGGATCAGTGGTACGACAGAACTCTGATCTTCCGATCCGAAGGAATGGAAAAAATAGAAGCTGCACTGACAGATGGGGAGTATAACGTGCCTACGGTAGAATCCAGCGCCAGTATGTTTCGTGTCGTAGGATGCACACTTACTGTAAAGGGAGACCAGATGAGTGCGGTGATTACCTTAAGCGGAACCGGTTATGACTACCTCTATATGGGAATGGCTGAAGCCGCAGAAAAAGCAGAGAAAGCTTCTTGGATTCCATATGTGGAAGATCCGAACGGAAAGTATACC
>DNJM01000047.1:5195-13477 GCA_003489085.1 Lachnospiraceae bacterium | reverse complement strand
ATATCTGCAATTTTCAAGGTTCATCTGAGCCTTTTTTCTTTGCCCAGTTTTTCATAGATCATTTGACACTATCTGATGACTATAATGATTTGCGTAACATTAAAAGATTCTAAAAATGGGAACTGCCGCTGAATTACGTTTTCAGGACAGTCCCCATTTTAAAATTTAAACGAATATGCTGTTATAAGGTTATCGGCTGCTCCATAACTAAATCTTTTCTGCGAATTACAAGCTCATTCTGACAAATGTACATAACTGAACCTTCTCTGCTGCTAAAAAGCCGCATTTCTTATAAAAAAATTTGTTTTTTTCCGTATTATCAGTTATGAGCACCTTCTGCCTGACATTCTGATATTTTTGCAGAAAATACTCAACCAACCTGCTGCCGATTCCTCTTCTCTGGTATTCCTCCAAAACCAGAATATCCTGAATATACATAATTGTTTCTTCATCACCGACTGCACGAAGAATACCAACCAGCTTTTCTCCATCCCACGCCGATAAAATATACGTCGAATTCTCAAGTCCTTTCTGAAGAGACGCCAGGTCCGCCGTATACGCATACCAACCTACGTCATTATATAAAACTACAATCTCTTCTGCCTTCGGAAAAATAGTTTCTTTGATCTCTATTGTATTCATAATGATCTCCCTGTCTTAAACCTGATTGCTTATTACAGAAGATCCTATCTTAATTTTACCATCCTTTTCTCCTTCCTCTACTCCGTCACCACTACATAGCTTGCTTCGCCATAAAAGCCATTGGTTTCTGCCTTTTCCTCATTCCATTCCGCCACAATTTCATATACCTTTCCATGCTTCAACTGCAGGATAAAAGCATCCTCATATGACATCGTAGCCTCCGCCTCTGCCTCTGTTTCACCGAGCAGAGAAGCGTCCCACTCATGAACCGTCAGTTTTGACGGTTCTGTATCACAGGAAAATTGATATAGGAATTCCTCCGTTCCATTATAGTCCGGGATATCCAGTACATCCATTTTCTTCTGCTTCTCGTCCAGCGGACTCATTCCGCAGGCAACTACTCCATGTGTCTCCTTCCCATCCGGAACATTCAGACTATAATTTCCTGACTTCACAGGAAACTCATTCTTTTTGCTGGAAAGCACATCCGTCAGACGAATTTCCGGGGCTTTGATATCCACCGGCTCCTTTTTGACGGAAGCGCAGGCAGTGACACCGACAGCCACCAGCATGGTCATGACCAGAATGGACACTCGATAGGATAGTTCAATGATTCTTTTCATTTCTGATCACCTCTTTTTACCGCACACATCATTTCTCTGACCGCGATTCGTTTTTGCAACGATATATGGTTTTTCCGAATATTCCTGTTCACCTTTAAATCCCCCCTATCTTTCCATTACTGAACTGCCATCCGTCAGACCAATTTTCTTTCTTCTACTTTCATTATACCCGACCTCTTTTTCATCGGCAACCAGATATTCCATTTGCACAATCCTCCATAATCCTTGTCCTTTTGTGGATTTTCGTTGATATTTGTGTGAGTTTGTGGTATTTTCAGTTTGTCATTTGATAAGTTTGTGTGGAGGTGTGTGGATTTGTTAGCCAGCGAACGTAAATTGAAAATTATTGAATTGTTAGAGCAGAAGCATTCTGTGACCGTATCGGAACTAACCGCACTGTTTCCGGTTTCCCTGGAAACGGTACGCCGCGATTTGGAATCCCTGGAAAAGGACGGTCTTTTAAAGCGGGTCTATGGCGGTGCCGTCTCGGTTAAGAAAATGAAAAATTACGAACGATTGTCCAGCCGTTCCTCTGAAAATATCAAGGAAAAACAGCTGCTTGCTCAGACGGCCGCTTCCCTGATTCATTCCGGTGATATTATTATGATCGATGGAGGAACAACGGCCATTTCTCTTGCCGAATATATTTCCGGACGTTTTAAAGAACTGACGGTCATCACCCATTCCCTGGCTGTGTTCCGCATTTTATCACGCCAGCCGGATTATAAACTGATTCTGACCGGCGGGCAGTTTTTCTCTGATGAAGAGGCGTTCTTCGGCCATCTTGCCGTAGACACACTGCGCCAGCTTCATGCAGATAAATGTTTTCTGATGCCATCGGCAGTTTCACTGCATATGGGGATCAGCGACTTCATGGAAGAATTTATTCCGCTCCAACGACAGATGCTGCTCAGCGCGGATAAAGTATTCGTCCTGGCCGACAGCTCTAAAATCGGAACAGATGCTATGATGAAGATCGCACCGCTGGATCCGTCTTATACATACATTACGGATGCCGGGCTTCCTGAAGACATCAGAGATATTTACAGGCAGCACGGAATCGAATTTGTAACCGAATAATCGATCTTAAAATAATAAGGAGGATAACACATTATGCCGCAAAAACTTACAGACAAACATAAAATTCTGCTTTTTACCAGCTTATGCTGTCTTGTCTATTTTACCAGTTATCTGACAAGACTGAACTATACCGCTGCATTGAGCGAGATCTGCGATGCACTTCACATTGACAGACAGGCAGCCAGTCTGCCGATTACAGGATGTTTTATTATCTATGGAATCGGGCAGTTTATCTGCGGAATCCTCGGTGATAAGATCTCCCCTCGAAATATGATTTTCGGCGGCCTGCTGTTATCTTCTGTCTGCAACGTCTCTGTTGCCCTGACTTCCAGTATCGCCGTATTAACCGGACTCTGGTGTGTCAACGGTTTCGCACAATCCATGATCTGGCCTCCGCTTGTCCGTATTATGGCCAGCAGCCTGCACGATAAAGCGTATCAGACCTGCTGCATCGCCGTAGCTGGAGCCTCTTCATCCGGAACCATTCTCGTATATTTTCTGGTTCCGATCTGTGTTTCTGTTTTTGAATGGCGGACAGTATTTATTTTTTCCGCCGCATTTGGCTTTATTGTCTGCATCCTGTGGTTCATTTTCATTACACGGCTGTGCGGGCCGCTTTTGACCGCCAAAGCTCCTGTTCTGCAGACAGAAGCGGCAGGAACTACTGATGCCAAAGCTGCGGAGGCCGCCCCGATGACCTTTAAGTTCATAGCAGTTCAGACGCCATTCTTATTTATGCTGGCAACCGGCGTTTTCCACGGCATCATACGAGACGGCATTACTACCTGGATGCCTGTTTACATCGGCGAGAATTTCGGCTTAAGCAATTCGTTATCGATCCTGACAACGGCGATTCTGCCGGCTTTCAGTATCATCAGTGTTGCGCTTGCCTCCAAGCTGCTTGAGAAACTGAAAAATGAAATGTTGTCCGCAACTGTTCTATTTTCCTGTGCTCTGACAGCCTGCCTCGTGCTGCTGCCATTCCAGGCAACCTCCGCACCGGTCAGTATTACCATGATGACACTGATCACCGGCTGTATGCATGGCATCAACCTGTTTATCATCAGCCATGCACCGAGACGATTCGAAAAATACGGCAAGGTAGCTGCTGTCTCCGGTATTTTAAATGCCGCCACTTACATCGGCAGCGCCCTTTCTACTTACGTGATTGCCGGTATTTCTGAGAAGTTCGGCTGGTATACAACGATCCTCTGCTGGACCCTGCTGGCCGTAGCCGGTTTACTCGTCTGCATCCTGTCTATCAAAAAGTGGAGCCAGTTCCTGCAGGAAAAGAAGCACCCGGCTCTGAAAAAGCATGCAGCTGCTTAAGGAATTTAAAAATCTGTAAAATGTATAAGATAGAAGATCCTCTCTTTCCTTCTGCGAATCTTCTATCTTATCTTCCTGTTTCAATAAAAGCTTCTTGTCTTCTAATCCGACCCGGCAACTCTCTTACCGTATCAACAAATGCATCTGCTCCGTCCAGTTCTCCATCTATTCCGAATCCATAACGGCATCCGATAAATGCACTTCCGCTGGAAACTGCACATTCCAGATCACTTCTCCTGTCACCGATTACGATATATGGCCCGGAAAACTTTTTTTGTATTTCTTTGATAATTTCTGTTTTCGGTGCAAAGGAAAAAGTTTCGCAGTCGTAAAATTCGGCAAACCATCGTTCCATCCCAAACGTTTCCCAGTTTGCCTTACGATATGCAATTTTGCAATTGCTTAACACTATCATTGTATAGCCGTCACTTTTCAATTCCTCCAGAACCTCCCGTGCGCCGGGATACCACGCGGCCTTATGTGCCCGTATGTACTCCACCATACTGCTTCCAACCTGTCCGCTGGCTGCATCCTTCATCTCTTCCGACAGCCCGGGCAAAAAGGAATTCCACATTTCCCGACTGTTCATGCCAAGCCATCCTGCGATCCTTTCTGTCGATATCTCCTGTGCCGGTACATAACCTTCCGCTTCCAGCCAGGCATAACAGCTGCGAAACGCCGGTTCATAGATCCCTATCGTATTATGGATCGTTCCGTCGTAATCGAAGATCAATGTCGGCTTCATCCTACATCTGCTCCATCAAATTAACCATCTCGATCGCAGACAACGCACAGTCGTATCCTTTATTTCCAGCCTTACTTCCGGCACGTGCAATCGCCTGCTCGATATTCTCCGTCGTAATTACACCGAAAAGTACCGGTACCCCTGTACTCAGTCCCACCTGTGCAATCCCTTTGGATACCTCATTGCACACATAGTCATAATGTGTCGTATCACCGCGGATCACTGCGCCCACACAAATGACCGCATCATATTTTCCGGACTTTGCCATCTTCGCTGCCGCCAACGGTATCTCAAATGCCCCCGGTACCCACGCTGCCGTAATATTTTCCTCTTCCACACCATGACGCACCAGACCATCCACAGCCCCGCCCAGCAGCTTATTTACGATAATTTCATTAAAACGGGATGCCACAATCCCTACCTTCATGCCTTCTCTGGCAACTACTTTTCCTTCCAATACTTGAATTTCTCTCATACTGTTCTCTCCTTCTTTCCTAGAATTCTATTTCATTGAAAATGTGACCCATTTTTTCCTTTTTGGTTTTCATATATCGGACATCATATTTCTGCGGTTTCACCTCAATCGGAACCCTTTCCGTAATCGTCAGCCCGAAGCCTTCCAGCCCATATATCTTATCCGGATTGTTGGTCAGAAGCCGCAGAGATCTGGCTCCCAGATCTGCCAGAATCTGTGCGCCGACCCAGTATTCTCTTAAGTCTGCATCAAAACCCAGCCTGATATTAGCTTCCACCGTATCCAGGCCCTGCTCCTGGAGCTCGTACGCCTTTAGCTTATTGATCAGTCCGATGCCCCGGCCTTCCTGGCGCATGTAAAGGATGATTCCCCGGCCCTCTTTTTCCACCTGCTGCATCGCTCTCTGCAGCTGTTCTCCACAATCGCACCGTCTGGAACCAAAGGTATCCCCGGTAAGGCACTCTGAATGCACCCGGCAAAGTACATTTTCACCATCTCCCAGATCACCCTTTACCAGAGCTACATGATGTTCTCCTGTAATATCATTTACATAGCCATAGATCTGAAAATCACCATACTTCGTCGGCATCCTGGCACTTGCTTCCTGCACAACATGCTTCTCATGGATCCGGCAATAATCCTGCAGCGCCTTAATCGTGATAAATTTTAATTGGTACTTTTCCGCCAGCTTCCATAGATGCGGCGTCCGCATCATCGTTCCGTCATCCTCCATAATCTCACAGCAGATGCCGCATTCCTTCAGTCCTGCAAGACGCATCAGATCCACAGTTGCCTCCGTATGACCATTCCGTACCAGTACTCCGCCTTTTCTGGCTACCAGCGGAAATACATGTCCCGGGCGGCGCAGATGCTCCGGTCTTGTCGCCTCATCCACACATTTCATCATTGTATAAGAACGCTCCGCTGCTGAAATTCCTGTCGTTGTGTCCATATGATCGATGGATACAGTAAATGCTGTGCTGTGATTGTCCGTATTGTCCGCTACCATCTGCGGCAGCCCCAACTTCCCGGCGATCTCCGCGCTCATCGGTGTACAGATCAGTCCCTTTGCATGGCACGCCATGAAATTGATATTTTCCTGTGTGGCAAATTCTGCCGCACAGATCATATCGCCCTCATTTTCCCGATCCGGATCGTCTGTCACCAGAATCAGCTTTCCCATCCGGAGATCCTCCAATGCCTCCTCAATTGTATTATATTCGCAATTCATACCCGTTCTTCTCCCTCCTGTATTTATGAATTTATTTCTATAAATATTCTTCCAGAAATTCCATCGTAATACCTGACCGATTTGTCTGCTTTTTCCCTACTGTGCCCAGTCCCAGCAGCCTCTCTACATACTTCCCAATCACATCATTTTCCAGATTCACCACATCTCCCGGCTTCTTTTTCAACAAGGTGGTTTCCTCCCCTGTATGCGGAATAACGGATACCTGAAAGCTTTCGGCATCCACGGCTGCCACGGTCAGGCTGATTCCATCAATGCAGATCGATCCCTTCTCTACAACCAGCCGCAGGATCTTCGGTGATGTCTCTACTCTTACCCATACGGCGTTCTCTTCCTCTCGGCAGGAAAGGATCCTTCCGGTTCCATCGATGTGGCCGGATACGATATGCCCGCCGAATCGACCGTCTGCTGCCAAAGCCCGCTCCAGGTTAACCAGATCCCCATTCACTGCTCCGGACAGACTGCTCCGTCGAATCGTCTCAGCCATAATATCCGCGGTGAATCCGTCCGACTGCAATGAGGTTACCGTGAGGCAGATTCCATTTACAGCAATACTGTCCCCAATCTTCGTTCCTTTCAATACCTTCTCTGCCTGAATGGCAATCTGTCCGGATGTTCCACGCAAAGAAATACGTTTAATTTTCCCAAGCTCTTCTATAATTCCTGTAAACACTCTGTTCTCCTCTTTTCCATTTCCAAAACCGGAAGAAGAAAATGCTATTGAATCGGAATATCATATTCCAACATCAGATCTTCTCCCACCCGATGTATATCACAAAGCTTCAGAGACACGGCCTGTTCCGGCAGCTCCACCCCGATTCCGGCAACCGGCGTTCTGCTTCCTTCACCACCGAATAGTTTCGGTGCTACGAATGCCACCACTTTCCGCACAATTCCCTGCTGCAGCGCACTGTCATTCAGCGTGCCTCCTCCTTCTAAAAGAATACTGTCGATTCCCTGCTTTCCCAGGTATCGCATCAATTGCTTCAGATCTACTTCGCCTTCCGCATCCGGACAGGATATGACCTCCACACCTGCTTTTTTCAGCTCCCGGAGCTTATGAATAAGTTCCTCCTGTCTGCCGTTTCTTTTATCTTCTATTTCCGACACACCTTTCCCATAGGCCAGAATCGTCCGGTAATCTCCTGCCGATTTGCAGATCTGACTGTCGAGTGGTATCTGCACATGGCTATCGCAGATAATCCGTATCGGACTCTTCTTTCCTTCCAGCCTTACATTCAGCATCGGATCATCGGCCAATACAGTACCGATTCCCACCATAATTCCCATATACCGATGCCGCATATGCTGCACCTCTTCCCGGGCAGGGGATCCGGTGATCCACCTGGACGCCCCCGTCCTGGTCGCAATCTTCCCGTCTGCTGTCATGGCATACTTCATTACAACATACGGAGTTCCTGTGGTAATATAATGGAAAAATACCGGATTCAGCCGGTCGCATTCCTCCCGCATAAAGTCCTCTTCCACCTGCACACCGGCTGCCCGCAGAACTGCCGCGCCCTTGCCTGCTACTTTGGGATTCGGATCCCGCGAACCAATCACCACCCTTGCAATCCCCTGCTCCAGAATCGCCTCCGTACAAGGAGGCGTCTTTCCATAATGGCAGCACGGCTCCAGTGTAACATAGAGTGTCGCCCCCTCTGCAGATTCCTTCAAAGCCGCAATCGCATTTCTCTCTGCATGATATTCCCCGTATTTCGCATGATACCCTTCTGCAATAATCCGATCGTCCTTCACGATAACGGCCCCTACCATCGGGTTCGGATTCGTCCGGCCGATTCCATTTTCCGCTAAAGCAATCGCCCGGCTCATGTATTCTCTGTCTGTCATGATCTGCTCCTTTCCGGCCATTTCAGCTTCCCATATACCACTAAAAAAGAAAAACCCCGCAGAATTTTTTCTGCAGGGCAATAGACTATCCTTTTTCATGCTGCGAAACTGTCACATTAAGACGAAAAAGCTCTGAAACAGTTTCCCGTTTCAGAGCAGTTTACAAGCTATATATTGCTTTCTACAAGATATCATAGAAAGCCGCATCTTTTCTCTTCTTCCATCCAGACTATACTGTCGGCTCCGGAATCTCACCGGATCATACCTTTCGGCTCGCGGGCTGTACCG
>DNJM01000047.1:2169-4887 GCA_003489085.1 Lachnospiraceae bacterium | reverse complement strand
CGGGCTGTACCGCCGGTAGGGAATTACACCCTGCCCTGAAGATCTTTATTCAACTGGTACTAGTATAGCAAGGTATGACAAAGCTGTCAATAAGATTTTATGGACGATTTTATATTATACTTTTTTCAATTAACTCTATATTTATATTCGTTTTTCATGTATAATAGTATCGTTGCCACCCTGCAAAAACGGAATAAGAACCCCCAGTAGCTGCAACTACTGGGGGTTCTGTTGTCCTTACGGACTACTTACTACATTTGCCTATCGGCATTATATCATATGCCTTTGGCATAGTCAAGTATACCCGGAAATTAGCAGTTCATCCCCCAAATTTACTGCTGCAAATTTCTTTACTTACAATTTTTCTTGTTTAGAAAAAGCTGCATTTTTAGTAGCGTTTTCTTTTTTATCAAAAATACTTAATTGTAAATCCAGAAGCATTTGTGCAGAACGCGCATTTATTCCTTGCTTTTCATATTCACCTTTTAAAAAGTCAATATAGTCCTCCCTTGTGATACCATAACCGATAACAGTATATGAAACATCATCAAGTACACTTTGAGGAATGGATGAAATTTTCAAAAGATATACTTTGTTTTTTCTAGGATTATATATTCCTAAGTTTTTTATAGCTTTAAACTCCTAATGTACAGAATGTATACCCATAAGGTAATACATGAGCAGTTGCAGTGTGTATTTACTTTTAGGCTCTTCTTTAGAAACTTTAAAATCCCACAAAGTATCTTGCGTTAAATAATCGCCATCACCTGTCGATACAATAGGTGTGTATCCTCCCTCAAAAGTAAATCCGTCCTTAACAATTGGACCATATTTTTTCCAGAAATGCACACTCCTTTGAACCATTATAGTTATATTTTCAATGGTAGCTTTATCTGCATTGATTTCATCAACAGGTTTATAACCAGCCATTCCAGCACGAACACAAACATCATATCCAACCAACTTACATGCATTATATATAGAATCGTTATCTAACCCTTTAATGCTATGGAGCAACTTGGTTGCTTTTTTATCTTCCTTTACTGCACTGGCTCCCAATAAAGAAATTTTGAAAGCGTCGGAGGGCAAAGCACCCATAACGAAACGAGTTAAATAATCAACAGCCAAACCAATCAGACTTGCGTGTAAATTTTCCTTTGAATGTAATTCTTTTCCGTCACTTAATTCAGTAACTGAAAAATCTTTGCATTTGATATACCCACCCCATGGTTGTTTAATATTACGAATTCTTTGCGTAACAGAATACATGGCAACCACTCCTTTGTACCTTTTTCATTATATCATATTCCTGATTCTGTATCTTATTAAGTTCACCAATTTCCATTTAATTCTGCTATAATACATGTAAAGAAACTACTATCATTAAAGGAATCAGCAAAAATGAAACGAGATACCATTCATATCATAGATGCCTATGAAAATAATTTGAAACATGTTTCCGTGGATATTCCAAAGTACCAAATGACCGTATTTACCGGGGTATCCGGCTCCGGAAAATCCTCCATGGTACTGGATACTATTGCAGCACAGTCCAGACGTGAACTGAATGACACCTTCCCCAGCTTTGTCCAGAACTACCTGCCCAAATACGGCCGCCCGCATGTTGAGCGAATTGAGAATCTCCCGGCAGCCATTGTGATCGATCAGAAAAAACCCTCCCCCAATCAGCGGTCTACGGTGGGCACCTATACGGATACGTATACCCTGCTTCGCCTTTTATTCTCAAGGGTGGGCAAGCCCTTTGTCGGCTATTCCGATACGTTCTCCTTCAATCATCCCCAGGGCAGCTGCCCCAGATGTGACGGAATAGGGGAAATCACCGAACTGGATGTACATAAGCTGGTGGATTTTGACAAATGCCTGAACGATCCGGGCGTCATTAATTATGTGGCCTTTGAGCCTGGACAGTGGCGGTGGATCCGGTATGCAAACAGTGGTCTGTTCGACTTAAATAAGAAAATCCGGGATTACTCTGAGGAAGAGCTGAATTTATTCCTGTACTCTCCGCAGATCCGTCTTAAGAATCCTCCGGAGGGCTGGCCAAAAACAGCCAAATATGAAGGGCTGGTACATCGTATGTACCGAAGTGTATTACATTCGGAAGAAGGAAAGCTTCATCGTCAGATTCTGGACCCCATGACCCATCATGGCACCTGTCCGGAATGCGGTGGTGCACGTTTGAACCAGAAGGTTCTTTCCTGCCGGATCAACGGAGTAAATATTGCCGAAGCCGCTTCCATGCCGTTAAAAGAATTATTAAAATGGCTGGATGAAATTGATGCACCATTAGCCGTAGATATTAAAAGAACTCTGCACGCCCGCATTCAGGCTTTGATTGATATCGGTCTGGATTATCTGGCATTGGATCGGGGGCTGGGGACATTGTCGGGCGGAGAAGCCCAGCGCTGTAAAATAGCAAAATACATGAATTCTCCCCTCACAGACCTGCTCTACATCCTGGACGAGCCAAGCGTAGGCCTGCACAGCCACGATATTCACCGCCTTCTCCGGGCAGTAAAAGAGCTGCGGGACAAGGGAAATACCGTGCTATTAGTAGAGCATCACAGAGAAATGATACGCGCAGCCGACCACATCGTTGACATGGGTCCGGAAGCCGGGGCAAATGGCGGAAGAGTTCTATTCGAAGGAACCTATGAAGAACTTCTCCAAAGCCCTACGAAAACCGGAGAGCTGCTG
>DNJM01000047.1:775-1874 GCA_003489085.1 Lachnospiraceae bacterium | reverse complement strand
ACGAAAACCGGAGAGCTGCTGCGCTGCCATACAAAGATCAAAAGCACCTCCCGCAAGCCTGCCGGATGGTACCATCTGGAACACGTTACTTATCATAACCTGAAAAATGTAACGGTAAAGCTCCCTCTGGGAAATCTGGTTGTCATTGCAGGTGTGGCAGGCTCCGGAAAAAGCTCTCTGATGGAATATTTTTCCCGCCATCATGCTGCCACAACAGAGAAAAGTCCGGAGGAAATGATTTACATCAGCCAGAAAAATATCGGTATCAGTCTCCGCTCTACTCCGGCCACTTATCTGGGCGCAGCGGATGAGATCCGAAAAATCTTTGCCGCACGCTGTGGAGCAAAGGCAAGCCTGTTTTCTTTCAATGGAAAGGGGAAATGTCCGGTATGCGGCGGAAAAGGGGTTATTGTTTCTGATATGGCATTCATGGATGCGATCGAAACAACCTGCGAGGCCTGCAGCGGTCTGCGCTATTCGGAAGAGGTTCTGGATTATCAGGTAGACGGAATGAATATCGCCCAGGTGATGGATATGACCGTAGAAGCAGCCGTAGAATGGTTTGCCGGAACCGATGTCACCGAACTCCTTTTCCCGCTAAAGCGGGTAGGTCTTTCTTATCTCCATCTGAATCAGGCGCTTTCTACACTTTCCGGCGGAGAATTACAGCGCCTCAAGCTTGCCTCCTACCTGAACTGTAACGGGAAAATATTTATTCTGGATGAACCGACAGATGGGCTCCATATGGACGATATACACAATATGATCCGTCTATTTGAGGAAATGGTAGACGCCGGGAATTCCGTTTTCCTGGTTGAGCACAATCTGGACGTGCTTGGAGCAGCGGATTATGTCATTGAGCTTGGTCCCGGCGGCGGAGACGAGGGAGGACAGCTTCTCTTTACCGGTACTCCGGAAGAAATGTGTTCCTGTCCACAGTCGATTACAGCTCCTTATCTGATTACAGAAAGCACAAAATCATAAAGCGTGAACAGCAACGGTATCACTTAATACTAATTTTTCCTACTGACACCTAAAAGGAGATAGTTCCGTAGAATTCTGGCTCTCAAAACTTTGAATTACCACAGAATTATCTCCT
>DNJM01000047.1:0-522 GCA_003489085.1 Lachnospiraceae bacterium | reverse complement strand
CTTCGTCGTTTGGTATCAGTTCATCTATAGAAATCTTCAGCTTGTAACAATCCGAACTACATTCTGTTTATATATTCTTTAATGTAAAGCCGAAAAAGTGTCTTCTAAAATAGTCACATTCCAGATAAGTCCATCGTCATTATATTGGAACTTCATTTTAACAGTTTGCTCTTCTTCTCCGGCCAATAGCAAAACAGATATTGTTTCAGAATTTTCATTTTTTTCTTCTAAATTTATATCTTTTACAGAGATTTTAATCTCATTCATATCAGCAATACCAAAGAAGTAATATGCATTTCCAGTTAATAGAAATGAATCTAAACTTTTCCCAATTTTCTTTCACTTTATTAGAAGCTTCTTCAACTCTTTCTAAATCTTCAGAATCATTTTCACTCTCTTTTCCAATATTAACTATCATATTATTATTATATAGATCTGTATTTGGACAAGTCATCATTGTTTCAATGACCTTATGGGCATTTTTATTTATTTCATTTTCTGGTTCAATATTGGAGTTTTTAG
>DNJM01000208.1:6998-7237 GCA_003489085.1 Lachnospiraceae bacterium | reverse complement strand
CAGCTTTTCCCGGCTGACCACCTTTCCCCTCTGTTCCATCAGAGCCAGCAGGATTCGATATTCGTTCTTCGTCAGATCAATCTTCTCACCCTGATACACCAGCGTATTTTCTCCGGTATGCAGGATCGCACCCCGATGCTCCAGAATCGGTACAGTTGCCGCAAAATCATACGTCCGCCGCAGCATTGCCTGGATCTTCGCAATCAACACACTCTGATCAAAAGGCTTTGCAATAAAAT
>DNJM01000208.1:0-6696 GCA_003489085.1 Lachnospiraceae bacterium | reverse complement strand
GATCAAAAGGCTTTGCAATAAAATCATCCGCCCCCATATTCATCGCCATCACAATATTCATATTGTCGGACGCGGAGGAAATAAAGATAATCGGTACCTTAGACACCTTTCGAATCTCACTGCACCAGTGATAGCCATTGAAAAAGGGAAGGGAAATATCCATTAAGACCAGCTGTGGATTGTACCTGGCAAATTCGGCCAGCACATCCCGAAAGTTCTGTACGCATACTGCCTGCAGTCCCCACATCTGTGCCTGCTCCTGTATTGCTTCTGCAATGCCTCTGTCATCCTCTACAATTAAAATCCGATACATCTCTTCGGTTCCTCCTTGAAGCTTCTTTCTACTCATTTTAACTGGATTTCCAAACTTGTCAAGCGCATATTCCGCCTCAGGAAAATCAACCGCTCTGCTTGTCATTTCAAACCTTCTATGATATAGTTGGGATATCTAAATGAATCCTGTTTCCGGATTTCTGTATTGCTTAATTTTTAAAACATCAGGAGGACAATAAGAATGATCTATTACGTATCAGCAGATACGGTCCGCAGCGGCAGCGGCACCAGAGAAAACCCATTCCAGACGATCAGTGAAGCGGCAAAAATTGCCTGTGCAGGGGATGAAATCATCGTTTCGCCAGGTATTTACCGGGAATCTGTCAATCCTGCAAATGGGGGAACGGATGATGCCCACCGCATCATTTACCGTTCGGAGATCCCGCTTGCTGCCGTAATCACCGGCGCCGAGGAAATCAAAAGCTGGAACCATTATAAAGAAAATGTCTGGGTTATCCGTATTCCAAATGGTATCTTCGGCTCTTATAATCCCTATACCACCGTTATCGCAGGCGACTGGTACCATTCCACCGATCCGATGCATACCGGAGAGGTATATCTGAATGGGAAATCTATGTATGAGGCATTTTCTCTGGAAGAGGTAATGCACCCCGACATTGACCCACGCTCCTGGGATCCGGCATTCACTGTATATAAATGGTATACCGTACAGGATCGTAATACTACTCTCATTTATGCCAATTTTCACGGGGCTGATCCGAATCAGGAATGTGTGGAAATCAATGTACGCCGCACCTGCTTCTATCCGGAGCAGACGGGCAGAAATTACATCACCTTATCCGGTTTTACAGTAAAACAGGCTGCAACTAACTGGGCTCCGCCTACTGCTTATCAGGAGGGCATGGTTGGTCCACATTGGTCTAAGGGCTGGATCATCGAAGACTGCGATATCTCTGATTCTAAATGCTCAGGGATTTCCCTTGGAAAATATCTGCAGCCGGAGAATGATAACAAATGGACCCGCCGGTTTTTGAAAAATGGTACCCAGACAGAAAGCGAAGTGATCTGCCGGGCTGTGAACGAAGGCTGGACAAAGGAACGGATCGGTTCTCATATCGTACGCCGATGCCATATTCACGACTGCGGTCAGACCGGAATCGTAGGACATATGGGCGGGGCTTTCTCTGTCATTGAAGACAACCACATTCATCATATTAATAACAAGCAGGATCTCGCCGGTGCAGAAATCGGCGGCATTAAAATGCATGCGGCCATTGATGTCATCATCCGCCGCAATCATTTTCATCATTGTACCAGAGGCTTGTGGCTTGACTGGCAGGCACAGGGAACCCGGGTCAGCGCTAACCTGTTCCATGACAATGTTCCGCCGGAGGGAACCAAAATACGCAGCGGACTGGCACTTGGCGAGGATATTTTTGTAGAGGTCTCTCATGGTCCGACCCTGATCGACAATAACCTGCTGCTCTCCACCTGTGCAGGACGCCTCAGTACGCAGGGCCTTGCATTCGTCCATAACCTGATTGCCGGATCTTTCACCTGGGTAGGCGAGGGTACAGATAATGACGCCATTGAACTGGCTTTCTCCCGCCTGACACCATATCATGTCCCGCACAGCACAAAAATCGCCGGATTCATGACCTTCCTTCATGGAGATGCGCGGTTCTATAACAATATATTCATACAGCAGGATACCCGGCCGGATCTTATTGCATTTGCCAAAGACAGAAACTGCGATACCCTGGATCGTTTTAATTTCATCTGTGGTACAAAGCCATATGACGGCTATCCTACACCAGAAGAATATTTTGCAAAATTTACTGCGGAATCTACTGTCGATTACAGACAGGGAGATATCTTTTATGAACATCTTCCTGTTTACACCGGTGGAAATGTATATTTCAACGGCGCCAGACCTTTTGACAACGAAAAGAATTATATATCAGATACAGAGCATAAGATCAGCCTGCATCTGACAACCGAAAAAGACGGCTGCAGACTGCAGACCAACCTGTATGATTTTCTTCCGGAATTTGATACACCGTTTGTATGTACAGAAATGCTGGGAGAGGCCTTTGAGCCGGAGCAGAAATTCGAAGAGCCGGACGGTTCACCAATTGTATTCTGCCAGGATTATTTTGGAAAGAAACGGGGCATACGACCTCTTGCCGGACCATTTGCTTCCGGAGATGAGACCGAAAACATTCTTTTCCAATAGTAGCGTATCATACCTGTCCGTTCTATATAAAAGAGCAGTTCATCCGGCATGATGAACTGCTCCTTTCACATTCATAATTCATTCTTTGGGGCGTTTATATCACAAGCATCGCATCCCCAAAACTAAAGAAGCGATATCTTTCTTTTACTGCCTCTTCATATGCTGCCAGTACATGCTCTCTTCCGGCCAATGCGGAAACCAGCATAATCAGAGTGGATTCCGGCAGATGGAAATTCGTAATCAGGCCGTCCAGTACCTTGAATTGATATCCCGGGTAAATAAAGATCTCCGTCCAGCCGCTGCATTCCTGCAGCATGCCATTCTCATCTGCAGCGGACTCTACAGTCCGGCAGCTGGTTGTTCCCACGCAGATGACCCGATGGCCTTCCCGTCTGGCACGGTTGATTTTTTCCGCTTCTACAACCTCAATCTGATAAAATTCCGAATGCATATGATGCTCCAGAATATTTTCTACCTTCACCGGCCGGAAGGTGCCCAGTCCGACATGCAGTGTCACATGAGCAATCTCCACACCCATTTTTCGGATCTGCTCCAGCAGCTCCGGTGTAAAATGCAGCCCTGCCGTAGGAGCTGCCGCTGAGCCGGAGTGCTTTGCGTAGACCGTCTGATAGCGATTCTTGTCCTCCAGCTGATGTGTAATATAAGGAGGCAGCGGCATCTGTCCCAGCTGATCCAGAATCTCTTCGAAAATTCCCGTATATGTGAATTGGATCAGACGGTTGCCTTCCTCCACTACATCAATGACTTCCCCGACCAGAAGACCGTCTCCAAAACTGATCTTCGTTCCCGGCTTTGCCTTCTTACCAGGCTTCACCAGGGTTTCCCAGATATCATTTTCTTTCCTTTTTAACAATAATACTTCTATCTTTGCTTCTGTTCCGATCTTTGAGCCAATCAGACGAGCCGGAATCACCTTGGTATCATTGATTACCAGACAATCGCCCGGTTTCAGATATTCTGTAATTTCCCGAAATACATGATGCTCCGTTTTTCCTGTTTCTTTATCCAGCACCATCAGCCTGGAACCAGACCGGTCTTCCAGAGGATCCTGCGCAATCAGCTCTTCCGGAAGCTCGTAATTAAAATCCTCTTTTTTCATCATCGTTATCATCTTCCTCTCTCCCTGCCTTCACCGAAGCTGCCATGCTAGCTCTGCAGCCGGGACAAAACAGGCAGAATTCTTCTTGCAGCAGCTGCTGCTAAAAAGCACAGTACCAGATCTCCCGAAACAGTCAGCAGAAAGCAGTTGATAAAGACAAGCTTCCAGCTGACAGGCATATTTATCACATAGTTGCTGATGACATAAAAATACACCATACCGGACAGATACATAGCGATCAGGCCGCACACTGCAGAAAAAAGAAGCCAGCCATAGGTATGGCGTTCCCTCTTTTGCATGACCTTTCCTGTTATATAGGCAGCAAATGCAAATCCTAACAGAAATCCAAATGTAGGGCGAATCAGATAGCCGATGCCGCCTCCCGCGGCAAAGATCGGCACTCCGGCCAGTCCGATCACCAGATAGCATACGACACTGATACACCCCATTCTGCCGCCCAGAACAAAACCGGACAGCAGAACGAAAAAAAACTGCATGGTAAAATGCATGGGAAAGGGCTGCACCGGTATAGTGACCTTCAGAAATGCCCCCACGGCAATCAGCGCTGTGAACAACGCTCCCAGTACCATTTCCCGAATCGACATATTTTCTTTTGCCGTCATACCTTCTCCTTTACTGACGGAGTTCAATGCCCATTCCGGCAAGACCGTTCAGGATCTTCTTCATAGCGGCATTCACATCTGCCTCTTCCAGTGTCCTGTCCTTTGCCCGGAATGTAATCTTATAAGCGATGGACTTAAATCCTTTCTTAATCTGTGCTCCTTCATACAGGTCGAACAGCTGATAGCTCTCCAGCATCTTTCCGCCGCGCTGCTCGATCATATCTTCGATCTGACCTGCCAGGATCTCTCTTGGTACAACCATACTGATATCCCTGGTCACTGCCGGGTATTTTGCTATTCCCTCGTACTTTCTGTCAAAGGTCGCATAGGAAACTACTTCCGGCATATCCAGAACAGCGATATAGGCACGTTCGCCGATACCATAGGCCTCCGCTACTACCGGATGTACTTCACCTAAATAGCCGACAACGGTACCATTGTAAATGATATTTGCCTGTCTTCCCGGATGCAGGAATGGTTTTCCTGCTGCAGGATCATAGACTTCCTTCTGGTGCATTCCAATCTTATCAAAGAATTCTTCTATGACACCCTTCATGGTATAGAAATCACCATCTCCATACATTCCCAGCGTAAACTGCATTCTTTCATCCGGCAGCTCTGTCAGTGGCAATGCCTTCGGAATATAAATGTTGCCCAGCTCGTACAGGCGTACATTTTTATTTCTTCTGTTATAGTTCGTAGCCAGTGAGGACAGCATACCATGTAGGGAAATGGTTCTCATAATGCTGTAGTCCTCCCCCAGCGGATTGGATATCTGGATCGCCTGGCGCTCCTTCGCATCCTCCGGCAGCATCAGCTTATCGAATACCTTCGGACTCTCGAAGGAATAGGTCATACCCTGGCTGAAACCACAGAACTCTGCAATGTCTCTTGCCACCTGCTCGATTCGAAGCTTAAAGGTCAGCTTTCCGGTCGTCGCCTCTCCCTTCGGAAGAGTTGTCGGAATATTATCATAGCCATAAAATCTTGCCACTTCCTCTGCCAGATCCGCCATTCGGAACAGATCCTGACGGAAGGACGGCACGATCACTTCCTTCTTTTCCGCATCGTAGCCAAGATCAATCTTACTGAAATATCCCAGCATCTCTGTTTCCGGAATATCCGTTCCCAGAAGACCGTTGATTGCCTCCGCATCAAATGGTACACGCACCTCTTCTTTCCGTCTGCTGTATACGTCCACCATTCCGCCGACTACTTCTCCCGCACCCAGCTCTTCGATCAGCTGGCAGGCGCGGTTGATCGCTGCCTCTGCATTCTCCGGATCCAGTCCCTTTTCAAATTTGCCGGAGGCATCCGTACGCAAACCGACACGCTTGCTGGACAGACGGATATTCGTTCCGTCAAAGCAGGCTGCTTCAAAAAGCATCGTGGTAACATTATCCGTAATCATAGAATTTTCTCCACCCATGATACCTGCAATACCGATCGCTTTCTCACCATCGCAGATCATCAGGACATTTTCATCCATCACTCTTTCCTGTCCGTCCAGAGTCACAAATTTCTCTCCTGCACCTGCTGTACGTACCACGATCTCCCGTCCGGCAATCTGATCCAGGTCGTAAGCATGCATTGGCTGTCCATATTCTTCCATTACATAATTGGTAATATCCACCAGGTTATTGATCGGACGGATGCCGACAGATACCAGACGTCTTTGCATCCACTTTGGTGACGGACCAATCTTGATATTCTTTACCACTCTTGCACAATATCTTGGGCAGAGTTCTTCATTTTCCACACGAACCTTAATATAGTCATTGACATCCTCAGCATTTCCGGTCGGCGTCACTACCGGCGGATGGAATTCCTTCCGGAAGGTCGCTGCCGCTTCTCTGGCAATACCGACTACACTATAGCAATCCACACGGTTTGAGGTAATCTCATATTCGAATACTGCGTCATTTAATCCCAGTACCTCTGCGGCATCTGTGCCCAGCGGTGTTTCCGGATCCATAATATAGATTCCTTCTTCCGGTGCATCCGGGAAAAACTCTCTCGTAAAGCCCATTTCTTCGATAGAGCACATCATACCGTCTGACTCAATACCTCTTAATTTTCCTTTTTTTATCCTGATACCGCCCGGTGTCTTACTGCCGTCATGGCCGCCTGCCACACGTCCGCCGTCCAGAACGACCGGAACCTTATCTCCCTCTGTCAGATTCGTCGCTCCTGTAACGATCTGAATGGTCTCTGTTCCAATGTTGACCTGGCAGATCACCAGCTTATCCGCATTCGGATGCGGTTCGATCTTATCTACCTGACCTACTACAATTTTTTCCAGATCCTGGTTCAGAATCTCATACCCTTCTACTTTAGTGCCGGACAATGTCATCGCATCCGTATACTCCTGTGCGGTTACGTCAAGATCCGGAACATACGCTTTAATCCATGATAATGATGTA